>NZ_JABAEE010000020.1:0-25833 GCF_023701885.1 Pseudomonas sp. CG7
CGTCGGCAGCGTCAGATGATCCTGTTCGTCGGCAGCGTCAGATGGGTATAATAACAGACAGGTGGCGCAGCGACCGCAAAAAACGGGGCCGCTGCGCGCCCCAGCGGGAGCAAGCTCCCTCGCCACGGGTAAGCACGCTTACCTTTAACGCTTGGGTGTTACTGAACGCTTTTCAGCTTGACCACATCACCGGACACCGAGGTGGTGTAGCCGGTCAGGACCCAGGCCCAGAACCAGTTTTCCTGGACTTGGGTGTTGATCATGGCGTCGCCGCCCTTGGCCTTGATCGCGGCGTTCTGGGCGCGCACGAAACGGTTGTTCTGCTGGATCGGGATCAGACCGAACAGCAGCAGGCCGGTGGCCTTGGCTTCACTGTGGCCGACAACGGTGTATTGGGTGCTGTCGTATTGCTGGGTTTTCATCGGGGTGCCGGTGCAACCCGCCAGGGCCAGGCCGAACACTGCGCACGCGACAACTTTACTGATGTGATTCATTTGACGCTCCATGGGAAGACGCCCGGGATCCGTCTCTCGGGCGGCGCGTACTCTAACCGATCAGTAATAAATTGACACACCATAATCCGCCCAATTCAGTGCCCGAAACGCTCATCGCAGAGCCATCCGTCAGGTGCGCCTCCAGCGAAACAGACCCTCGTCGATAACATGAAAACTACGCCACGGAAGGCCGTTCTTTGTCTTGACGGCCGCCAGATAACGGCCGCTCCCGTTGGAGGATTTCATATGATTGACGTGACTGTCTGGAGCGTAACCCTGCCGGTGCAAACGCCGGCGCAGGTCGTGGCGACCAAAGCCATGCCGACCTTGAAGAACAAGTATTTCGACAATAACGGCCAGAGGATCATCTTCTGGGCGCCCGTGACCGGCTCCCATACCGGTAACAGCCAATACCCGCGTTCCGAACTGCGGGAAACCAGCCGGGACGGGAAACACCTCAACTGGCGCTACAACAGCGGCATCAACACCCTCAAGGGCGAGCTGTCGGTGAACCAGGTGCCTTCCGAAGGCCGTGTGGTGGTGGCGCAGATTCACGCCAAGGATGCGCCGACGCCCTTGTTGAAACTGGTGTACCGCTACGAAAAGGGCATCGGCAATATCGACGTGGAATATCGGTTCAAGCCCAAGGACAAGAAAAGCCCGGTGATCTTCACCGTGCCCAAGGTGCCGTTGAACAAATCCTTCTCGTATACGTTGCAAATGGACAAGCAAGGCCAGCTCTCGGTGCTGATCGGCAAGAGCGGTAAACAGGTGAAGTTGGACAAGTCCTGGCAAGGCTACAACTTCTATTTCAAGGCCGGCGTCTACACCTTGGATAACAAGGGCTATTCCAATGAAGGCGGGAAAGTGACCTACACCAAACTGAGCGCCAGTCACAAATGACTGGCGCCCAGCCCCGTTTCAGGCCTTTGATGGCGCAGCGATTGCCTGCTGGCCACGGAAGGTAAACACAAAGCCGACCAACACCAGCAGCGCGAAACCGGCCGGGAACAGCCAGATGCTCTGCCAGTCATGCCCACCGGCCACGACAAAGTGATCGGTCACCTGCCCCGCCACCCAGAAACCGATCAGCATCCCCACACCATAAGTCGCCAAGGTAATCAGGCCCTGGGCCGAGCTGCGGAAGC
The DNA here is from genome assembly GCF_023701885.1 of Pseudomonas sp. CG7. Lineage (NCBI taxonomy): Bacteria > Pseudomonadati > Pseudomonadota > Gammaproteobacteria > Pseudomonadales > Pseudomonadaceae > Pseudomonas > Pseudomonas sp. CG7. Next base: position 1,643 of record NZ_JABAEE010000020.1, read on the forward strand.
GCTCCGGTGCCTTGGCGTCGGTGTAGATCTGCCCCGAGACAAAAAAGAAGTCGTAGCAGATGCCGTGCAGGGCAATGCCGGTGAACAGCATGAACGCCAGGTCGCCGTTATTGCCGTAGGCAAACAATACATAGCGCAACGCCCATGCCAGCATGCCCACCAGCAGCGCCAGCTTGATGCCGAAGCGCTGGATGAACAGCGGCAACAACAACATGAACAGCACCTCCGAGACCTGCCCGATGGCCATTTTCGCCGTGGGGTTGGTCATGCCGGTTTCGGCCAGGAACGGGTTGGCATTCTGGTAATAGAACGCCAAGGGAATGCAGATCAGGATCGAGGCGATGAAAAACACCAGGTAACTGCGATCCTTCAACAGCCCCAACGCATCCAGCCCCAGCAGTTGCTTGACGCCGCCAGCGCTGGCCTGTTCCTTGAGCGGTGCCGTGGCCGGCAGCGTGAAGCTGTAGAGCCCGAGGACCAGGGACGCGATGGCGGCCATCAGGAACGTATTGCGCAAGCCGCCAGCCGCGATCGCGTCGCGCGAATCCCAGGCGAACACGAAGCTGATCACCACGCCGGCGACGATCCAGCCAATGGTGCCCCACACCCGGATGCGAGAGAACTCCAGCGCCGGGTCGCGCATCTGCCGGAACGCCACGGAATTGACCAGGGCCAGCGTTGGCATGTAGACCACCATGTACACCAGCACATACGGGTAGAACACGCTGAAATCCGCCGCCGAATACAGCTGATACAGCAACACCGCGCCGAGCAGGTGCAGCACCGCCAGGATCCGTTCGGCGTTGAAGAAGCGGTCGGCGATCAGGCCGATGACGAATGGCGCAATGATCGCCCCCCACGATTGCGTGGAGAAGGCCATGCCGATCTGCCCACCGCTGGCGCCCAGGGTGCTGGAGAGAAAGGTGCCGAGGGTGACGAACCAGCCGCCCCAGATAAAGAATTGCAGGAACATCATCACGCTCAGGCGTGCATTCATCGTGGTCATGACAGTCACCGTTTTATTGTTTTTCTTGTGAAAATGAAAAGCTTGCACAGCGCTTGTGGCCTGCTTTTGTAACCTGCTTTTTGTAACCTGCTTTTTGTGGCCTGCTTTTGTGGCGAGGGAGCTTGCTCCCGCTCGGCTGCGCAGCAGTCGTAAAATCCGCTGGCGCGGTGTTTCTGGAAAACCGCGCCAGCCTATTTGGGGCTGCTGCCCAGCCCAGCGGGAGCAAGCTCCCTCGCCCCAGGAGTTACGCTTTTGGTATTGGGGGTAAACCCAACAACCGCCGATTGGAGTCCTCATCCGCCGTGACGCTGGCGAAATCGTCGAACGCCTTGCCGGTCTTGCTGATCATGTGTCGCTTGATGAACGCCGCCCCTTCAGCGGCACCCTGTTGCGAATCCTTCAGGCAACATTCCCATTCCAGGACCGCCCAACCACTGAAGTCGTATTGGGTCAGCTTGCTGAAGATCGATTTGAAATCGATCTGGCCGTCACCCAATGAACGGAACCGCCCGGGGCGATCGACCCAGCCCTGGTAGCCGCCGTACACGCCGGAACGGGCATCGGGGCGAAATTCGGCGTCCTTGACGTGAAACATGCGGATGCGTTCGTGGTAGCGATCGATGAAACCCAGGTAGTCCATCTGTTGCAGCAGCAGATGGCTGGGGTCGTAGAGAATCGCCGCCCGTGGGTGATGATCCACCGCCTCCAGGAAGCGCTCGAACGAGGCCCCGTCGTGGAGGTCTTCGCCGGGGTGGATTTCGTAGCACAGGCCCACCCCCGCCGCGGCGAAGCAATCGAGACTCGGCAACCAGCGCCGGGCCAGTTCGGCAAAGCCCTGCTCCACCAACCCCGCCGGGCGTTGCGGCCACGGATAGACATAGGGCCACAACAGCGCACCGGAAAACGTCGCATGGGCCTTCAGGCCGAGACGCTGGCTGGCGCGGGCGGCCAGCTTGAGTTGCTCGATTGCCCACTCGGTCCGCGCTTGGGGCTGGCCACGCACATGGGCCGGGGCGAAGTCATCGAACAGCGCGTCGAACGCCGGGTGCACCGCCACCAATTGGCCTTGCAGGTGCGTCGATAACTCGCTGATCGCCACACCGGCCTGGGCACAGGTGGCCTTGAGTTCATCGCAATAGTCCTGGCTCTCGGCGGCCCGGGCCAGGTCGATGTATTGCGTGCCCGAGGTCGGCACTTGAATGGCTTTGTAGCCTTGCGCAGCGGCCCACTGGGCAATGTTGGCCAGGGTGTCGAACGGGGCCTCGGCGGACATGAACTGGGCCAGGAAAATGCCTGGGCCGCGCAGGCCGCTCGGTGTTGGGTCGGGGGTATTCACAACAAGGATGCTCCAGTTTGCACGGCGGTCCATTTCGCCTCGCCGCGGTGGTTGAGGATCGCGGCCTCGATGAACGCCATGCCCCGCAAACCGGTCTCGATGCCGGGTACGCCTGGGGCGTCAGGGCCTTCGGCATGGCTGCGAATGGCCTGGGCGAAATCGCCGTAGAGGTTGGCCATGGCTTCCAGGTAACCCTCGGGATGCCCGGCCGGCAGACGCATGCGACGTTGAGCCGCCTCGCACAGCCACGGCTGGCCGACACCGCTGCGCAGGATGCGCAAGGGTTGGTCGAAGGCGCGATGGATCAGGCTCGCCGGTTCTTCCTGGCGCCACTCCAAGGCGCCCTTGTCGCCGTAGACGCGAATCTTCAGCGGGTTCTCTTCGCCGGTGCAGATTTGGCTGGCGATCAACACACCGCTGGCACCGCCCGCCATCTTGAACAGCATCGCCGCGTCGTCGTCCAACTGCCGGCCCGGGACATGCGTGCCCAACGCCGCGCACAGCTGCTCGATGGGTTGGTCGGCGACGAACTCGGCCAGGGAAAACGCATGGGTGCCGATGTCACCGATGCACCCGCCCAGGCCGGACTGCGAGGGGTCGTCACGCCACTCAGCCTGTTTGTTGCCCTGGGCGGCGACATCCTGGCTGAGCCAGCCTTGGGGGTATTCGACCAGCACTTTGCGCACCGCGCCGATCACACCCGAACGCACCATGTCCCGGGCCTGCCACACCATGGGGTAGCCCAGGTAGGTGTGGGCCAGGCCGTAGAGGCAACGGCTGCCTTGCAGCACTTGCTTGAGGGCGAGCAACTCCTTGAGGTCCAGGGCGGCGGGCTTCTCGCTGCACACATGAAAACCGGCTTTCAAGGCCTGGCTGGCAATGGGTGCGTGAAGGTGATTGGGCGTGACGAGCACCAGCAGTTCCATGCGCTGGGCAAGCGGCAGCAGCGCTTCGGTGTCGAGCATCTGCTGCCAGTCGTGGTAGCAACGCGACGCCGTCAGGCCCAGGGCCGCGCCGGTTTGCCGGGTGTTGTGAGGGTCGCGGCTAAACGCGCCGCACACCAGCTCGAAACCGCCATCCAGGCCCGCCGCCTGACGATGGGCCTGGCCGATGAACGCGCCCTCTCCACCGCCGACGACGCCCATTCTTATTTTCGGTGCTACAGGATTCATCGCGATTCTCTTCCTGTCAGGATGATGATGTAACCGGTTACATCATGGCGGAAATCTAGGCTCAGTTTCCCTCCGTGTCAAACCCAACGGGTTCACACCTGAACATTTGTCAGGCGCCCAACCTGCGGTAAGCTCCCCCACCGTACCCCTGTTCCCCGAGGTGATTTTGTCCAACATTCGTGAAGTGGCCAGGCTGGCGGGTGTTTCAGTGGCCACGGTGTCCAGAACGCTGAAATCCCCCGAGCGGGTGCTTCCCGAGACCCGGGACAAGGTCAACGCGGCCGTGGAACAGGCCGGCTACCGGCCCAACCTGATGGCGGTGCAGTTTCGCTCCCGTCGCACCGGCAACCTGGTGATCCTGGTGCCGGCTATCGCCAACACGTTTTTCGCCCGGGTCATCAGTGGCGCGCAGCAGGCCGCGCAGGCGGCGGGTTACCGATTGCTGCTATGCGACACCCAGGGCCGGGTGGAGGTCGAGCGGGAGTTCGCCGCCCTGGTCTATGCCCACCAGGCGGACGGGGTGATCCAGTTGCGCGCCAGCGATCCTTACGAATCGATGCCCACAGGCGCTGAAAGCCTGCCGCTGGTCAACGCCTGTGAAGTGGTCAAGGGTGCACCCTACCCGACCATCAGCCTCGACAACCGCGCCGCCGCCCAGGCCATGACCGAGCATCTGATCGGCCTCGGCCACCGGCGCATCGGCATCATCAAGGGCCCGCGCAGCAGCCCGCTGACCCTGGACCGCGTGGCCGGATATCAAGATGCCCTGGGCCAGGCCGGCATCGCCGTCGACCCCAGCCTGATTTGCCATGGCGACTTCACCTTGAAGGCCGGTGACGACGGTGCCGGCGCGATGCTGGCGTTGGCCGACCGCCCCAGCGCGCTGTTCTGTGAAAACGACGAAATGGCCATCGGCGCGCTCAGGCGCATCAAGCACATGGGCCTGCGAGTGCCCGAGGATATTTCCCTGGTGGGCTTTGACGACATCCCATTCGCCGCCTACTGCGACCCGCCCCTGACCACCATTTCCCAGCCTGCCGAAGCGTTTGGTCAAAAGGCGGTGCAGATGCTGATTGCCTTGATCGAGAAGAAGCCGATTGCCGAACGGCATGTGGTGTTGCCGTTTGAGTTGACGGTGCGTGGCAGTTCGGCGCCCGTGGCGTGACCGGGAACCTGTGGCGAGGGAGCTTGCTCCCGCTGGGGCGCGAAGCGGCCCCGAATGAAACTGATTGAATCAACCAGACACACCGCGCTGTCTGGTTGAGGGGCTGCTGCGCAGCCCAGCGGGAGCAAGCTCCCTCGCCACAAAATCCATTCATCCATCGAGCGTGAGTTGTTCACTCAGGCAAACGTCGCCCCTCGGGTATTCACGAACAGCGAATACAACGAATGGCTGCCGGCCATGAACAACCGATTGCCTTCCCGGCCGCCGAAGCAGACGTTAGGGCATCGCTCCGGCAGGGAGATGTGCCCGATGGCCTTGCCTTCGGGGTTGAACACCCGCACGCCGTCAAGTTTTTCCAGGTCGGCCTTGGGGTCGCCATTGCCGCCCCAACCGCACCAGAGGTTGCCGCTTTCATCGCACTTGATGCCGTCGATCGCTGCGTAATCCAGGCCTTCGATGTGCTTGCGCCGCTCGCCCAGGGTGCCGTCGGCCTTGACCGCGATGGCCCAGACCAAGCGGTTGGGCTTGGCGCGGCCCTCGACCACATAGAGGGTTTTCTCGTCCGGGGAGAAACACAACCCGTTCGGCCCCGCCAGGTCGTCGATCACCCGACTGACCTTGCTGGTTTCGCCGTCGATGCGGTACACCGCGTGGGGTTGGACCGGGGTGACTTTGTGCCCTTCGTAGTTGTTGCCGGTCTGGAACGGTGGGTCGGTGAACCAGACCGAACCGTCCCGCTTGCAGACGATGTCGTTGGGCGAGTTGAAAGGCTTGCCCTCGAAACTGTCCGCCAGCACGGTGAGGGTGCCGTTGTGTTCGGTGCGAGTGATACGCCGGCCTTCGCTGGCGGTGGTGGAGCCTTCGCACACCAGCAGTCGCCCCTGGCGATCTCGGCACATGCCGTTGGAGAAATTGGAGTTTTCCCGGTACACCGACAGGCCACCGGTGACTTCATCCCAGCGCACGATGCGGTTGTTGGGGATGTCACTGACCAGCAAGTAACGCCCGTCACCGACCCACACCGGCCCTTCCGCCCAACGCAGGCCGCTGGCGAGCTTCTCCACGCTGGCGTTGAAGATGCGCAAGTCCATGAAGCTGGGATCAAGGATGTTGATCAGCGGGTCCGGGTAACGCTGGCTCACGGGCGCGGCCTGGGCGAGCCCCGGCAGGTTGCCCAGGGTGGCGGCGGCGGCCGAGACCACCAGGGATTTTTTCAGGAAGACCCGGCGGCCTTGAGCGGCGGCGGTTGCAGATTGCGAAGCATCCATCGTGCGTCTCCGTTAATTATTATTGGACGGGACGACAGTTTTACTCCGTGATAAGACATCGTACAAGTATATGAAGCGGCTCACCTGGACAACTCTCAGTCCGGGTGCAGCGGTATGCGCACGGTGAAGGTCGTGCCGACTCGTGCCTTCGAATGCACCTCGATGGTGCCCTGATGGGCCGATACGATTGCCGAGGCGATGTGCAGGCCCAGCCCGAGCCCGGCCGTGGAACCATATTGCGCTTCACCGCTGCGCAGATTTCGGACCATCGGATTGAAGATGCTGGCGATGGCCTCTTTCTCGATAGGCTTGCCCTGGTTGTTGATCGCGATCACTGCCATATCCCGTTCAACGCTCAACGAAACGGTAATCGGCGTGCCTTCGGTGCCATGCTGGACAGCGTTGCCGATCAGGTTGGCGAACACCTGCTCCATACGGGCCGGATCGAACAGCCCCTCCAGGGCACCGGTCGTTTCAAAGAGGATTTCGCTTTCCGGATGATAGGCCCGCGCCTCCTCCACCATGCCTTCGCAAGCGGCCACCAGATCACCGTTGAAACGCTGCACCGGAATGCCCGAGCCGAGTTGGGTACGGGTGAAATCCAGCAGATCGCCGACGATCTTGTTGGCCCGCTTGACGCTGGTGTAGATGCGCGACGTGATCTTGGTGGCGTTGGCGGGCAGGTCCCCGGCCCGTAGCAGCACTTCGGAACTCAGCAGGATCGCGCCCAAGGGGCTGCGCAGGTCATGCCCAAGAATCCCCAGGAAGATGTGGCGCGACGCATCCACCGCTGCCGAATAACTGACCACGGACTCGGCCAAGGCCTGGTCCACGGCCTCGTTGAATCGAATCAGATCGTCCATGACCTGCTTGTGATTCAGTTGCATGTGCGGCATCCAGAGCATGAGCACGCTGGTGCGCAGGGCCCGGTATTCGGAAACCATTTGCTCCACGGTAAAACCCGAAGACTGGCGGATGACCGCATGGGTTTCGGCGGCGGTTTCGGCCTCGGTCGCCGGCGCTTCCCCGTGGGACTTGGCAATCGCCTCCTTGCGCGTTTGCGAAGTGCGCAGGTCAGCGGCGATGGTGCGCAGCATCTGCTCGGCATGGTCGCGCAGGGCCGCGGAATCCATGCCAATGGACGCGGGGGTGATGGTTTTGGCGAAGTCTTCCCACGCCTGAAGAATCGGCTCGATGTTGTCGAGGATGAAATCGGCCAGGCGCATGAGTTTTCCCGCAAGAAGGCAATGCTGTAGACGACACAGCGGCCTGATGGTTGTACAGCAAAGCGCTGGGCAATGTGCGTAATGCTGTTCACCAAGCCGTTATGGGAGCGGGCTTGCTCGCGAAGAGGCCAGCACATCCAACACCTTCATTGACTGAACCACCGCTATCGCGACCGCCCCCATGCAACCGAGCGCACAGGCCCGCAGATCTTGTCCCTTGCACCCCATGAGATAAAAACCTTAGAGTTGTACGACAACTTATAACTTAAAATAACCGATCCGGGGCCTTTTGCCTTGGCGGTCGCCTTCGAGACATCAGCCATGACCCGCTCCACCGCCACACCTGCTATCCCCACCCCGTTACCCCGCCACCTCGCCGTACTGGTCCTGCTGTGCATGGGCTGCGCCTTCGCCGGCAACCACGTCGCCGCCCGGGCCGCGTTCGATGACGGTGCCGGGGGGTTGCTGGCGATCCTTTTGCGTTCGGGCGGGACGCTGCTGGTGCTGGCGGCGATGGTGCTCTGGCAACGGCAGAGTCTGCGCTTGTCGCCCGGTGCGTGGCGTTGGCAATTGACCCTGGGGCTGTTGATCGGCGCCCAGAGCCTGTGCCTGTACTCCGCTGTGGCGCGGGTGCCGGTGGCGTTGGCCTTGTTGGTGGGCAACGTGTTTCCGATCCTGCTGGCCTTGCTGACCTGGGCGTTGGGTGGCCCCCGCCCGACGGCGCGCACCGCCGCGTGGATGGGCTTGATCCTGGTGGGGCTGGTGTTCGTGCTGGAAGTGCCGGCGCGGTTGTCGTCCGGGCAGGACGTTGGTCCGCAATGGCTGCTCGGGGTGGGCCTGGCCTTCTGCGCCGCGTGTATGTTCGCCTGTGCGCTGTGGATCACTCATCACAAGTTGTCCCAGGTGCGCGGCTCAGTCCGCAGCCTGCTGACGATTTTCATCGTGTTCAGCAGCGTCAACCTCGCCGGCCTGACCGGTGCCCTGCCCGGCGGCTTCGACCAGCCGGCCAGCAGCACCGGCTGGTTCGCCCTGGCGACCTTGGTGGTGCTCTATGGCACCGGCTTCATCGTGCTGTTCATTTCCGTACCCCGGCTGGACATGCCGCGCAACGCCCCGGTGATGAACATCGAACCGCTGGCGACGCTGCTGATCGGTTGGCTGGTGCTGGACCAGATGCTCAACCCGGGCCAGATCCTGGGCGGCGCGATTGTGGTGACAGGCATCGTGTTGCTGACCTATCGCAAGGTTGAGCGGGCCAAGGCGCCGGTGGCTGAACCGACAAATTGAATTGACCGAACCGATTGTGGCGAGGGAGCTTGCTCCCGCTCGGCCGGGCTGGCGTTCCAGCGCGAAGCGGTCGCCAATGCCTTGGGCCTGCTTCGCAGGCCAGCGGGAGCGAGCTCCCTCGCCACAAAGGTGTTCAGTCAGCGCTACAGCGTATGCCCCGCCATGGGTCCAGACAGACCCACACGGACCTGAAAATTAAGTCTTCGCCCTGCGGAAACTTGTTCCCGAACCCACAGTCCTACCCCAGCCGTGAAAACCTCGCCGACCTGCAGCGACGAATTTTCCAACTGATCGGCGCCGAGCCTGGCGCTAACGCAACTCCCCCTTCTTGAGCCGTTCGCCCCATGCGCCACCCTGTTCGCTCTTGCCGTTTCGTTTCGCTGTGCCTGCTTGCCCTGGTTCCCTTACTCACCAGCCCCGCCCAGGCCCGCGGCGAAAGGCAGCTGGTGGAAGCCATCAACGACTTCCGTAGCCAGTCCCGCCGTTGTGAATGGCGCACGGTGCGGGCGGCGCAGCCGCTGGTGCTGCGTTCGAGCCTGGGCTTGCCGATCGGTTTTCGCGGCGGTCTGCGGGATACCTTGAAAGGCGCCGGCTATCAAGCCCAGGCCGTGCGCAGCATTCACCTGACCGACGCGCGGGACGCCGAAGAAGCCTTTGAAATGCTGGCCGATGAACATTGCGCAGCGCTGCTGGACAACCAGTACGCCGATGTCGGCGTCAATCGGGTCGGGGATGAATGGCGCGTCGTGCTGGCGCAGCCCATGGGCGGCACGCGGATGAGCGATGCGGGGGCGTCGGACAAGACGCTGCTGGCCCAGGTCAATGCCGCCAGGGCCAAGCCCCGGATGTGCGGGCGCCAGCGCTTCGCGGCGACTCGGCCGCTGAGCTGGAACGCCGCCTTGGGCACGGCGGCCCAGGGCCACAGCCGGTCGATGGCCCGGGAGAATTATTTCGCCCATCGCGACCCGGACGGACGCTCCACCTCCGATCGGGCCAAGAGCGCCGGTTTTCGCGGACGTAAATTAGGTGAGAACATCGCCGCCGGCCAACGCTCACCAAGCCAGGCCCTGCACGATTGGCTCGCCAGCCCCGGACATTGCGCCAACCTGATGAACCCGATGTTCACCCAAATGGGCGCAGCCTCCGCCCGCGATTCACGCAGCGATGCGGGGGTGTATTGGACGATGGTGCTTGGCGCGCCGTGAAACATTACTCCCAGCGCTGAACCATCCGCTGTGGTGGCGAGGGAGCTTGCTCCCGCTGGACTGCGAAGCAGGCCCAAGGCATTGGCGACCGCTTCGCGGTCGAGCGGGAGCAAGCTCCCTCGCCACAAGGGCTACGGCGAATCGGCCAGCGCTCACACAGGCCGACGCACCGCCCGCACCTTGCCACTGCCTCCGCCACCACAGAAAAACCTATCCGCGCCGTCAGACTCCAACCCCGACACACCGATCCCTGGCGGCATCGTCACGCTTTCCAGCACTTGCGCCGTTTGCGGATCGATCCGCCGCAAGTCGCTCTCGTCGTTTTCCCAGGTGCCATGCCACAGTTCGCCATCGACCCAGGTCACGCCCGTGACGAAGCGGTTGGATTCAATGGTGCGCAGGACCCGGCCGTCGGCGGGGTCGATCTGCAGGATCTTGCGCGCCTTGTACTGACCGACCCAGAGCGAGCCTTCGGCCCACGCCAGGCCGGAATCATCACCGCTGTTGGGGGCCGGAATCGTGGCCAGGACCTGGCCGGTGCGCGGGTCGATCTTGCGGATGCTGTCACCGGCGATCTGGAACAAATGCTCACCGTCGAACGCCGTACCCGCGTTCGCCGGGACATCGAGGGCATGCACGGTCTGGCCGCTGGCGGGGTCGAGGGCGTGCAGCTTCTCGCCTGAAGCGAACCAGACGCGCTCGCCATCATGGCTGACGCCGTGCACGCAGTCGACGCCCGGGAACGGGCCGTATTCACGCAGGATCTGTGCTTCTGAACGTTTCATCTCACTCGCCTCATCGGTGGGGGTTGAGTGCATCCTAGCCATCGGATGGCAGTGTCGTGAGTAACAATACCGTCGCGAATCCAGGCATCGACGGCGCCATCCAACGCCGGGCCCTGGCGCGCCCGAACGACTGCGCCTTGCCGGCGGCGGCCAGTGTTTCCAGGGCCCGCTGCACGCTGCGCTGGCTGATGTCCAGGGCCAGCGCCAACGCCGACGTGGACCAGGCTTCGCCATCGGCCAATAGCGCCAGCACTGCCCCGTAGGGTTCCTCGACGGGGCGCGCGAGCACCACGACCTCCTCAGCCTGCCGCGGCACCAGGGTAAAACCGCGCGGGGTGGCCTTCACCTCCGCCAACGGGCGAAGCATCGCCCGCAACCGCCCCATCTCGACCCGCAGCCGGGCGCGATGGGACTCATCCGTCAGCTTCAAGCCAAAGCCCTGGGTCATGAGTGCTTCCCTCGACACGTCGCCGGGCCATGCGTGCGCCAACGCCCGCGCCAGGGCGAACAACACCGGGCGCCGAGCCAGGTCGACCTGAATGCCAGCGCCACTGATTCCATAGCGGCACGCGTCCACCACCAGCGCCGACCCGGCCAACAGGGCTTGCACCTCTTCCAGTACGAGCAGGCGCTCTTCGCCCCGGGCGATCAGGCGCGCGGCGGGCGTACTCAGCAGTTGCCAGGCGCTTTCGATTTCGGCGCTCAGCGCACCGATTCCCGCTTGCTGAGCGGCGTGCCCGGCTCGTTCGAGGGCGGCGCGGGCGGTTTGCGTTTGCAGACGCCGCATGGCGATCCCTGCGGCCACCAACTCGCAAGCCGCCCGTGATGCCAAGGGCAGCCAGGCAAGATCCAGATCGACCAGTTTGAGCTCGGCCTCGTCGAGTCGACCGATCAACAGCAGGCGGCGGATTTTGATCGTGTGGGCATGGGCGACGTTCGCTCGGTCGCCGTGGGTTTCGAGCACAGCCCGCGCGGCGTCGAGGCGTTTCATTGGCCATGCCAGGTCACGGGACGCCAGGGCGATTTCACCTTCGGCGATCACACAACGCGCCCGTGCCACGGCTTCCTGGGGCCCGAAGGCCGCGCCGGCCCGACGCATCAGGGCCCGGGCCTTGGCCAGATCGCCCAACTGCGCCATGGCGATGCCGCGAAGCGCGAGGGCCGGGGCATCGTTGCGCAAGGCGATGCGATTGAGCGCGGCCACGGGGTCTCCCGCTGCCAGTGCGCGCGCTGCTGTGGTGATCAGAGGATCAGTTGTCATCACCCGCTTCCCCTGTGGCGAGGGGATTTATCCCCGCTGGGTCGCGAAGCGGCCCCATTGTATCTATCACTGCAGTGTGTCGGATGGGCCATGGGGCCGCTTCGCAGCCCAGCGGGGATAAATCCCCTCGCCACAGGGTTGAGGTGACCTTTCATTGGCTTCGGGTCAGAGGCGAATGTCAGCCGCCGCCACCACATCGATCCGCGACACCGCGCTGCTCAGCCGCCCCAGTCGGTTGTTGTGGTTGGCGATGATCTGCTCGGCCGCCATGCTGCCATTGTCCACGGTGGAGTGGGCGTCGGCCGCCAGGACCACGTCGTACCCCAGGGCATGGGCCTGGCGCACGGTGGCATTGATGCAACAATCGGTTTGCAACCCGCAGATCACCAGGCGGTCGATGCCCCGGGCCTGCAACAGCGGTTGCAGGTCGGTCTGGTAGAAGGCGTCGGGGGTGGTCTTGCGCACCCGCAGGTCATCCGCCGCGGTCAACAGGTCGGCGGTCAGTTGCCAGCCGGCAGCGCCATAGGCCAGCGCGCCCTCCAGTTCTTCATGCTGGATCAGGATCACTGTCCGGCCGACAGCCCGGGTCCTGGCACTGAGGTCGTTGATGGTCTGGAGGATGCGCTGGCGGTCGAAGCACTCTTCTTCGCCGCTGCACAGCGCCTCCTGGACATCGATGATCAGCAATGCGGTGTTCATATTTCCCTCTTCTGACGGTATCGGAGCCGCGCTCCCTCAATAACCCAACGACAGCCCAGTGTTGCGACGGGGATCGTTGGCGCCATAGAAGCGGTTCTTGCCCACGGGCTTGCCGCCCAATGACGGCGCGCCCACCAGGATCGCGGCAATGTGGTTGGGGGCCTGCGGGCCCGCGAACTTGTGCCCCCAGCTTTCCAGCAACTGCTGGGTATCCGGGCTGGCCGCGAAGGGCTCCAGGGTGGTTTCCTCCGGCATCCACTGTTGATGGAAACGCGGCGCGTCGACCGCCTCCTGGAGGTTCATGCCGTAGTCGATCACGTTGAGGATGGTCAGCAACGTCGCGGTGATGATGCGGCTGCCGCCCGGGGTGCCCACCACCATGACCGTCTTGCCGTCCTTGGTGACGATGGTCGGGCTCATGGATGACAACGGCGCCTTGCCCGGCGCGATGGCGTTGGCCTCGCCCTGCACCAGGCCATACATGTTGGGCACGCCGACCTTCGCCGTGAAGTCGTCCATCTCATCGTTGAGGATCACCCCGGTCTTGCTGGCCATGACCCCGGCACCGAACCAGTCGTTCAAGGTGTAGGTGACCGAAACGGCGTTGCCCCACTTGTCGACGATGGAGTAATGGGTGGTGTTGCTGCCGTCATGGGGCGCTACGCCGGGCTTGATCTTCTGCGAGTCGCCGGCCTTTTGCGGCTCGATCGCGGCCCGCAGCTTGGCGGCGTAGTTTTTGTCCAGCAGATGGGCGATGGGGTTCTTCACAAAGTCCGGGTCACCCAGGTAACTGTTGCGGTCAACGTAGGCGTGGCGCATGGCTTCGATCTGGTAGTGCATGCCCTGGGCCGAATGGAACCCCAGCTCCTTCATCGGATAGCCGTCGAGTATGTTCATGATCTGGCACAGCACCACCCCGCCGGAACTGGGCGGCGGCGCCGAGATGATGTGGTAGCCGCGATAGTCGCATTCCACCGGGGCCAGCTCGCGGGTCTTGTATTTGTCCAGGTCGGCCTGGGTGATGATGCCTTTGTTGGCCTGGCTGGAAGTGACCAGGGCATCGGCGACCCAGCCCTTGTAGAAACCATCGGCACCTTTGGCGGAGATTTCCCGCAAGGTCTTGGCGAGGTCCTTTTGCACCAGCTTCTGGCCGACCTGCATGGGCTCGCCGTTGTGCAGGAAGATCGCACCGGAGTCACGCATGTCTTTCTTGAACACCTCGGTGGCGGTTTCCAGCAGATCGACATCGCCCTGCTCCAGGGTGAAGCCTTCCTCGGCGAACTTGATGGCCGGGGCGATCAGTTCCGCCCGGGGCTTGCTGCCGTACTTGCTCAACGCCAGTTCCATGCCGGACACGGTGCCGGGCACACCCACTGCCAGGTGGCCGCGGGTGCTGAGTGCGGGCACGACGTTGCCGTCCTTGTCCAAGTACATGTTCGCTGTGGCGGCCAGGGGGGCTTATTCGCGGAAATCCAGGAACGTCTTGCGGCCATCGGCCAGTTGCAGGGTCATGAAACCGCCCCCGCCCAGGTTGCCCGCCGCCGGATACACCACCGCCAGGGCATAGCCCACCGCCACCGCCGCATCCACGGCATTGCCGCCGTTCTTGAGCACGTCGACCCCGACATGGGTCGCCAGGTGCTGGGCGGTGACCACCATGCCGTTTTCGGCGGCCACTGGCGCCTGGGAGGCGGCGTACGTCGATAAACAACCGAGGGTCAACGACGTAGCGATAAGGGTCCGGGCTAAGGATTCGAACTTCATGAGTCGGCCTCTTCTTGTTTTAGAAAGTCGGGGGAACGCATCAAGCAGCTAGCTAGTATGGCTCGGTTTGCGTAATGCGCCTGTTTCCAAGTCGACCGTGACGCCAACGCAACCTTTGGGATAGGCTCCTGCGGTTCATCTTGACTGCATAGGGACATCGCCGATGACGCTACGAATCGAACGCACGGACACACCCACCGACGAAGAACGCCAGGCCATCCTCGCGCCGCTGCGCGCCTATAACACGGCCAAGACCGGCGGGACGGTGCCGGAACTGGTGGCTTGGCTGGTGCGGGATGAACAGGGGGAGATTGTCGGTGGGCTGTACGGCCGAGTGTTTTTTAGCTGGCTGTACATCGAATTGCTGGTCGTGCCGGAACAGGCCCGGGGCCAGGGCACCGGCTCGACCCTGATGCAGCTGGCCGAAGAATTGGCCCGGGAGAAGAACTGCGTGGGGATCTGGCTGGACACCTTCGACTTCCAGGCGCCGGCGTTCTACCGCAAACACGGCTTCACGGAAATCGGCCAGATCGACGCCTACCCGCCGGGCCACCAGCACTTCTTCTTCCAGAAGCGCCTGACTGCCTCTGACTGAATCCCAATACCTGTGGTGGAAGGCAATCGTTCGGCCACCCCCGACCAGTGTGGGAGCGAGCTTGCTCGCGATAGCGATCTAACAGTCAATATTCCTGTTGCCTGAACCACCGCCATCGCGAGCAAGCTCGCTCCCACAGGGGTCCTGCGGCGGATGACCTCGTGTGGGAGCGAGCCTGCTCGCGATGGCAGGCACCTCGGTCTATCGGCTTAAAGACAAGTCGCCAACGCCGCCAACCGGCGCTTGGCCACGAAGTCGTCATGCTTGGCGTAATAACTCAACTCGGTGCCCGTCGCCCCGGCGTGCAAATCGACAAACGATTCGGCAGAGCGGGTATAGACCGTCGAGCCGCCCTTCTTGCCCGGTTGCAGGTAAGCGCCTGCATCGACACCGAATACTGCCTCGTCCTGCCAGGAAAACTGCACGCACTGGGCCACGACCTGCTCGGGTTTGTCCGAAGTCAGGGTCTTGTAAGGGGCCTGGGTCCGGGCTTCATTCATCGCCGACCCCGCGCAGCCGGCCAGCAAGGTGGCGGCCAGGGCCACGGTCAACATTCGCATTGCGTTCACTCATCGAGAAAAAAACGGACTGTAGCACTGCGGCCCCAGCCATCGTGCTGCTTTACTGAAATTTACCCGCGACAGCGAACACCGATTCACGCACTCTGTCGCGCCCTGTCCCCCAAGGAGTAACCATGGCGACAACCGAACAGCAACACGCACGGGCCTTGGAACGGTTTCTCGATGAGCGCCCCGACCTGCGCCACGAACTGGACCACCTCAACCCGCTGCTGGCCCAAGCCAAGGGCGAGACCGCCACGCAGTACCGCGCCGAGCGCTTGCATGAAGCGTTCGAAGCCGAGGCCGAGCGCCTGGGGCTGTTTGCCTGGGAACTGACCCTGCAACTGACCGCCGCCTCGCCCGAGGACTACCAGGCCCAGCGCCTGGAGGTGCATAAGGAAGTGGCGGAAATGGCAGGGATGGAATGGGCCGAGTATTGCGAGCTCAATGGCCTAAAGGCCAAGCACTGAACCCTTGTGGCGAGGGAGCTTGCTCCCGCTGGCCTGCGCAGCAGGCCTAAAAAAAGCAACTCATTCAACCTGACACACTGCGTTGCCAGATCCAGGGGCTGCTGCGCAGCCCAGCGGGAGCAAGCTCCCTCGCCACAGGCGTAACTCCCAAAAAATCTCACCCTTCCCTGGCAATCGCCCCACCGCCCATAAAGCTTTATCATGGCCGCAGTTTTGCTGATCGGATTTGTCATGAAGTTCGCCATCGCGCTGTTTTCCGCCGCCCATGCGCCCTCCTCGCGCCGTGCCTTGCTGTTTGCCCAGGCGGCGCTGGCGGGTGGGCATGAGATCGTGCGGCTGTTTTTCTATCAGGACGGCGTCTACAACGCCTGTGCCAGTGTCGTCACGCCCCAGGACGAGCAGGACCTGCCCCAGCAGTGGCGCGCCTTTGTCAGCGACAACCGGCTCGACGGCGGGGTCTGCATCGCCGCGGCGTTGCGCCGTGGTGTGTTGAACGAGGAAGAGGCCCAGCGCTACCAGCGCTCGGCGGCCAGTGTCGAAGCGCCCTGGGCCTTGTCCGGGCTGGGCCAGTTGCACGACGCAATCCAGGACGCCGACCGCTTGATCTGTTTTGGAGGCGCGTGATGGCCAAGTCTTTACTGCTGATCAGCCGCCAAGCCCCGTGGTCCGGCCCTGGTGCCCGCGAAGCGCTGGACATCGTCCTCGCCGGCGGGGCGTTCGACCTGCCCATCGGCCTGCTGTTTCTCGATGACGGTGTGTTCCAGCTCAGCGCCGGCCAAAACGCCAAGGCCGTCCAGCAAAAGGACCTGAGCGCCAACCTGCAGGCCCTGCCGATGTTCGGTGTCGACGACCTGTTTCTCTGCGCCGACAGCGCCGCCGAACGCGGCGTTGCTAACGATGCCCTGGCGCTGGGCGAGGTGAAAGTACTGGGTGCAGCGGACATCGCCGCGCTCATCGACCGCTACGACCAGGTGATCACCCTCTGATGTCGACTTTGCATGTGTTGTCTCATTCGCCCTTCGGCGACAACCGCCTCGCCAGTTGCCTGCGGGTACTGGGCAATCAGGATGCGCTGCTGTTGTGTGGCGACGCGACGTACGCGTTGCAACCGGGCAGCCCACCGTTTGACGTGCTGCAGGCTGCGGGCGTGAGCCTGTTCGTGCTCGCCGAAGACTTACAGGCCCGCGCCCTGGACACGCCAGACTGGGCCGAAGCCATCAACTACTCAGGTTTCGTCGAGCTGTCGATCGAGCACGACAAGGTCAACACCTGGCTATGAACACGCTGAACGTGGGCGGTCGCGCCATCGCATTGGACAAGGACGGCTACCTGGCCGACCTGGACGACTGGTCGGCCGAAGTCGCCACCGCCCTGGCCACCGCCGAAGACATCGACTTGAGCCCCGAACACTGGGAAATCCTCGAACTGCTGCGCGGCTTCTACAACGAATTCCAACTCTCCCCCGCGACCCGGCCGCTGATCAAATACACGGCGCTGAAACTGGGGGCGGACAAAGGTAACAGCCTGCACCTGAACCGATTGTTCAAAGGCACTCCCGCCAAACTCGCCGCCAAGCTGGCGGGCCTGCCCAAACCGACGAATTGCTTATGACCGACTTCCCAGCGCTGACCCTTGAAACCCCGGCCGAACACCCATTCGCCCAGTTCGTGCGCATTCTTGGCAAAGGCAAGCGCGGCGCCCGCAACCTGACCCGCGAAGAAGCCCGCGAAGCCATGGGCCTGGTCCTCGATGAAAAAGTCGAGGACACCCAACTGGGCGCCTTCCTGATGCTGCTGCGGCACAAGGAAGAAAGCGCCGAGGAAATGGCCGGCTTCACCGAAGCCCTGCGTGAGCGCCTGGTGGTTCCGGCGTTGACGGTGGACCTCGACTGGCCGACCTACGCCGGCAAGAAGCGCCATTTGCCGTGGTACCTGCTGGCGGCCAAATGCCTGGGGCAGAACGGCGTGCGGATTTTCATGCACGGCGGCGGCGCTCACACCGCCGGGCGGCTCTACACCGAACAATTGCTGGGCTTGCTGCGGATCCCGCTGTGCCGGGACTGGCAACAGGTCGGCAGCGCGCTGGACAACGGCGGCCTGGCCTTCATGCCGCTGGTGGACTGGGCGCCGCAAATGCAGCGCATGATCGACCTGCGCAACACCCTGGGCCTGCGCTCGCCGATCCATTCCCTGGCGCGGATCCTCAATCCGCTGGTGGCTCGTTGCGGCTTGCAAAGTATCTTCCACCCGGGCTACCAGGCCGTGCATCGCGATGCCAGCGGCTTGCTCGGTGATACCGCCATCGTGATCAAGGGCGACGGCGGCGAGATCGAGATCAACCCCGACGCCGACAGCCACCTGTACGGCACCACCGGCGGCGCCAGTTGGGACGAAGAATGGCCGCGACTGGCCGAGCAGCGCCACGTCAAACCCGAACGCCTCGACCCTGAGCACTTGAAGGCAATCTGGCGCGGTGACGTCGAGGACAGCTACCCGCAACTGGCGCTGATCGCCACCATGGCGTTGGCGCTACGCGGCCTGGGCGACACACGCGACGAAGCGTTCGACAAGGCCCGGCGATATTGGGATGCCCGGGACAGATCGATTTAATCGATCATCAACGCCCAACCTTTGCGCTTTTTGTTCGAACCTATCGGAATAGACTCGTCTCCAATGATTATTGAGCGAGGACATTCAGATGGGTTTGTTGGTCGAGGGCCGCTGGCAGGACCAGTGGTATGAAAGCAAGGACGGCAGTTTCCAGCGCGAGCAGGCGCAACGCCGCAATTGGGTGCCCGCCGACGGCAGCGCCGGCCCTTCCGGCGTGAGCGGCTTCGCCGCCGAGGCCGGGCGCTACCATTTGTATGTCTCCCTGGCCTGCCCCTGGGCCCACCGCACGCTGATCTTTCGCAAGCTCAAGGGCCTGGAAAACCTGATCGATGTCTCGGTGGTCAGCTACCTGATGCTGGAGAACGGCTGGACCTTCGACCAGGCCCACGGCTCCACGGGTGACAAACTCGACGATCTGCAATTCCTTCATCAGCGCTACACCGCCGACACGCCGGACTACACCGGCCGCGTCACCGTGCCGGCCCTTTGGGACAAACAGCAACAACGCATCGTCAGCAACGAATCGGCGGAAATCATCCGCATGTTCAACAGTGCCTTCGACGGCTTGACCGGCAACGACCTGGACCTGTATCCCGAACACCTGCGCGGCGAGATCGATGCGTTGAACGAGCGCATCTACCCGGCGGTGAACAACGGCGTCTACCGGGCCGGATTCGCCACGACCCAAGCGGCGTACGAAGAAGCCTTCGACCGATTATTTGCCGAGCTGGATTGGCTGGAAACGTTGCTGGCAAACCGTCGTTACCTGGCGGGCGAGTACCTGACCGAGGCCGACATCCGGCTCTTCACCACGATGATCCGCTTCGACGCGGTGTACTTCGGCCACTTCAAATGCAACCTGCGGCGCATCGCCGATTACCCGAACCTGTCGAACTGGCTGCGGGAGCTGTATCAATGGCCGGGGATTGCCGAAACCGTGGATTTCACCCATATCCAGGGCCATTACTACGGCAGCCACAAGACTATCAATCCCAATGGGATCGTGCCCAAGGGGCCGAAGCAGGACTTTACCGTCGCCCATGATCGGGAGCGGTTGAGTGGGAAAGGGATTTGGCGTGGCGCCGGGATTGATCTGAAGAATTCGTTGTAGCTGAAGGCCTCTTCGCGAGCAGGCTCGCTCCCACATTTGATCGTCGTGCAACCATAAATCTGTGGCTGTACACCGTCCCATTGTGGGAGCGAGCCTGCTCGCGATGGGGACAACGCGGTCTTCAGACCTGCCCCTGAGCCCCTTCGAACCAGGCCAACTTCTCGCGCAATTGCACCACTTCCCCAACAATCACCAACGTCGGCGCATGCACCTCATGCTCGGCCACCAGCCGTGGCAAATCCGCCAAGGTACCGGTAAAAACCCGTTGGTTGGACGTCGTACCCTGCTGGATCAACGCCGCCGGCGTGTCCGCCGCACGGCCGTGCTTGATCAGCTCGTTGCAGATCATCGGCAGGCCAACCAAACCCATGTAGAACACCAGCGTCTGCGCCGGGGACACCAGGTCGGCCCACGGCAGATCGCTGGTGCCGTCCTTGAGATGGCCGGTGATGAAACGCACCGACTGGGCGTAGTCGCGATGGGTCAGCGGGATCCCCGCGTAGGCCGCGCAACCACTGGCGGCAGTGATGCCCGGGACGACCTGGAACGGGATGCCATGGGCCGCCAGTTCCTCGATCTCTTCCCCACCACGGCCGAAAATGAACGGATCGCCGCCCTTCAACCGCACCACACGCTTGCCCTGGCGGGCCAGGTCGACCAATTGCTGGTTGATCTGGTCCTGGGGCACGGCGTGGTCGGCGCGGCGCTTGCCGACGTAGATGCGCTCGGCGTCACGCCGGCACAGTTCCAGGATCGCCGGGGCCACCAGGCGGTCGTACAACACCACGTCCGCCTGCTGCATCAGGCGCAAGGCGCGGAAGGTCAGCAGGTCCGGATCACCCGGGCCGGCCCCCACCAGATAGACTTCGCCCGGCGCGTTCGGCGCCTGGCCGTCGATCTTTTCCCGCAGCAAGCGCTCGGCCTCGCCGCCCTGCCCGGCCAATTGGCGGTCGGCGATGGGGCCTTGGAACACTTCTTCCCAGAACGCCCGGCGCTGCTGGACATCGGGGAACAAACCTTTGACCTGATTGCGGAAACGCGCCGCCAACCCCGCCAATTGCCCGTAAGTCGAAGGAATCCAGGTTTCCAGCTTGGCCCGGATCAGCCGCGCCAGCACCGGCGCATCGCCGCCACTGGACACCGCTATCACTAATGGGGAGCGGTCGACGATGGCCGGAAAGATCACGCTGCACAGGGCCGGCGCGTCCACCACGTTGACCGGCACGCAACGCTTATGAGCGTCGGCCGAAACCTGGGCATTGAGCGGTTCGTCGTCGGTGGCGGCAATGATCAGCACGCCACCGTCCAGATCCGTCTCCAGGTAACCGCGCTGGAGACACTCGCCGCCGCTGCCACTGACCAGTTCCCGCAACTGCGGTGCGATGGCGGGTGCGACCACCCGCAGCAACGCGCCGGCATCGGCCAGCAGGCGGGACTTGCGCTAGGCAATTTCCCCGCCGCCGACCACCAGCACGCGGCTGCCGCGCAGGTTGTGGAACAGTGGCAGATAGTCCATTTAGCCGATGACCTCGATGCCGCCCATGTAGGGTTTCAACACCTCGGGCACCCGAATCGAACCGTCGGCCTGCTGGTAGTTTTCCAGCACGGCCACCAGGGTACGCCCCACCGCCAGGCCGGAGCCGTTGAGGGTGTGGACCAGTTCCGGCTTGCCGGTTTCCGGGTTGCGGAAGCGCGCCTGCATGCGGCGGGCCTGGAAGTCACCACAGTTGGAGCACGACGAAATCTCGCGGTACTTGTCCTGGCTCGGGATCCAGACTTCCAGGTCGTAGGTCTTCACCGCGCTGAAGCCCATGTCGCCGGTGCACAGCGCCAGGGTGCGATACGGCAGTTCCAGCAGTTGCAGGACTTTTTCGGCGTTGGCGGTCAGGCTTTCCAAGGCTTCCATGGACTTCGAAGGTTCGACGACCTGGACCATCTCGACCTTGTCGAACTGGTGCTGGCGGATCATGCCACGGGTGTCGCGGCCCGACGCCCCGGCTTCGCTGCGGAAGCACGGCGTATGGGCCACGAACTTGATCGGCAGTTGCTTGGCGTCGACGATCTCGCCAGCGACGATGTTGGTCAACGAGACTTCGGCGGTCGGGATCAGGTACAGGTCGGCCTCGCCGTCGCGGCTGATCTTGAACAGGTCTTCCTCGAACTTCGGCAACTGGCCGGTGCCTTGCAGCGCCGGGGCCTGGACCAGGTACGGCGTATAGGCTTCCTCGTAGCCGTGCTCGGTCACGTGCAGGTTGATCATGAACTGTGCCAGGGCCCGATGAAGACGGGCGATCGGCCCGCGCAGCAAGGCGAAACGCGCGCCCGACAGCTTGGCGGCGGTTTCGAAATCGAGCCAGCCGAACTTCTCGCCCAACGCCACATGGTCCTGCACCGGGAAATCGAAGGTGGTCGGCGTGCCCCAACGGCGCACTTCGACGTTGCCGTCTTCGTCTTCACCGACCGGCACCGATTCGTGAGGCAGGTTCGGGATGCCCAGCAGGATCGAATCCAGCTCGGTCTGGATCGCGTCCAGCTCGACCTTGCCCGCGCTCAATTCGCCCGCCATGCGCTCGACATCGGCCATCAGCGGCGCGATGTCTTCGCCACGCTGCTTGGCCTGGCCGATGGACTTGGAGCGCGCGTTACGTTCGGCCTGCAGGGCTTCGGTGCGGGTCTGGACGGTCTTGCGCTGTTCTTCCAGCGCTTCGATGCGCGCGACGTCCAGGGCAAAGCCACGGGAAGCCAGGCGGTCCGCTACGTCCTGGAGGTTGCTACGTAACAGTGTGGAATCGAGCATGTCGGTCTCTCGTTATCAAAGTTTGGTCAAGGACAGGCCGGCCCAGGTGGCAAGCAGCCCGCCGAATACGCTGATGGCCGCATAGCCCAGGGCCAGCGGCACCTGCCCGCTTTCCAGCAGGCGCACCGTATCCAGTGAAAAGGATGAAAAAGTCGTCAGGCCGCCGAGAAAGCCAACCATCAGCCCGGCCCGCACCTCGATGGGCACTTCCGGGCGAATCAAAAACAGACCGTATAGAACGCCGATCAGCAGACAGCCCACGATATTAACGGCCAGCGTCGCGGTATAGAAGTGCCGAGGCCAATTTGCGTTGATCCAGTTGCCCGTGGCGAAACGCAACAAGGTGCCGGCAACGCCGCCAGCGGAAACGGCCAGTATCAAGGGGATCAAGGTTTTCTCCGCTGCCGTGGGCTCAGGCGATCCAGTTGCGCCAGGTGGTTGAGTTTCTCGCCGATCTTCAGTTCAAGGCCCCGGGGCACCGGCTGGTAGAAGCGCTGGGGGTCGAGTTCATCGGGAAAATAGTCTTCGCCAGCCGCATAGGCGTCCGGCTCGTCATGGGCGTAACGGTATTCATCGCCATAGCCCAACTGCTTCATGAGCTTGGTTGGCGCGTTGCGCAGGTGCAGCGGCACTTCGAGGGAGCCGTGCTCGGTAGCGCTGCGCATCGCGGCCTTGAAGCCCATGTACACGGCGTTGCTCTTCGGCGCGCAGGCCAGGTAGGTGATGGCCTGGGCCACGGCGAGTTCGCCTTCCGGGCTGCCGAGGCGCTCTTGCACGTCCCAGGCCGCCAGGCACAGGCTCAGGGCCCGCGGGTCGGCATTGCCGATGTCTTCGCTGGCCATGCGCACCACGCGACGGGCCAGGTACAGCGGATCGCAACCGCCGTCGATCATGCGCGCAAACCAGTACAGGGCACCGTCAGGATTGGAGCCGCGTACCGATTTGTGCAGCGCCGAAATCTGGTCGTAGAACGCCTCGCCGCCTTTGTCGAAACGCCGGCGGGTATCGCCCAGCAGGCTTTGCAACAGCTCGACGCCAATCTCGCTGTCGTCTTCGGCCAGGTCCGAGGCGTTTTCCAACAGATTGAGCAAGCGTCGACCGTCGCCATCGGCGGCCGAAAACAGGATCTGGAAGCCTTCATCGCTGAGGCTCAAATGCCGCTTGCCCAGGCCGCGCTCCTCGGTCAGCGCCCGATGCACCAGCTTGCGCATCGCCGTTTCGTCGAGGCTCTTGAGCACATAGACCCGCGCCCGCGACAGCAAGGCGTTGTTGAGTTCGAACGAAGGGTTTTCGGTGGTGGCACCAATGAAAATCAGCGTGCCGTCTTCGACGTAGGGCAGGAACGCGTCCTGCTGGGACTTGTTGAATCGGTGCACTTCGTCGACGAACAGGATCGTGCGCTTGCCGTACTGCCCGGCCTGCTGCTTGGCGACTTCCACCGCCTGGCGGATTTCCTTGACCCCGGCCAGCACCGCCGACACCGTTTCGAAGTGCGCGTCCGAGACTTCCGCCAGCAGCCGCGCCAAGGTGGTCTTGCCCACGCCCGGCGGGCCCCAGAAGATCATCGAGTGCAGGGCGCCCTGCTCCAGGGCCTCGCGCAGAGGCTTGCCGCGGGCGAGCACATGTTCCTGGCCGACGTACTCATCCAGGTTGGTCGCGCGCAGGCGGGCGGCCAATGGCTGGGCAATCGGGGCGCTTCGAAACAGGTCCATGATTACTACAAAACCTCCGCTGGGTCCTGTTGCCGAGATTCCTTGTGGGAGCGGGGGGGGGGGGGGGGCCGAGAGGAGGGGGTTTGGAGAAAATTAGAGTTATTATGATCGAAGCGAGCCGACTCAAGTCGACCGGCAAGAGAGAGGGGGAGGGGGGGGGGGG
>NZ_JABAEE010000020.1:25843-47116 GCF_023701885.1 Pseudomonas sp. CG7
GCGAACTGAAGCGCAGAATCAATCATCATATCTCGTCAGGCAACCCTAAGCGCCTCACCCCACGCCCGCTCCCACATACAAGGTTCCGGCAGGTTATTCCTGGATCACATCGGCACCCTTGGGGATGTCGAACTTGAACTTGGACGCGGCAATCGGCTCATTGGCCTTGACCCCGGTGAACAGGATATTGGTGCGTTGGCCGACACTGTCGATCAACTGCATGTCGTTGACCAGGCCATTGCGGAACGACAGGCGCAGGCTATCGAACAGGCTGTCCTTGGTCTTGGGCTTGAGGATGAAGTCAATCACGCCACCGGCCTCCTTGGAGGTGATGTCGAAGCTCTGGCTGATCTCGGAAATGTCACCGGAGAGCAACAGCGCCGGGGTCTGGGTCAGGCGCTGGTCGAGGGTCTTGATCGTGACCTGTTCCAGGTCCGGGTCCCACAGGGAGACTTTCTTGCCATCGGAGACCATCAGCTGTTCGGCTGGCGCATCGGTGTGCCAGTAGAACAGGCCCGGACGCTGCAGGGCCATGTCGCCGGCGGTTTCCTGCAACTGGGTGCCGCCGCCATCGAGGGTCAGCTGGGAGAAACGTGCGGTCAGGGTCTGGGAGCCGCCCAGCAACTGGGTCAGGCGAGCCACGTCCTTTTCGCCGGCGTGGGCCGAGAAAGTAGACAAGGCCAGTACGGGCAACAGCAGCATGCGAATCAGGCGCATGGGAGTCCTCATGAAGTCGTGGGGGTGCGGGCGGCGCTGCAGCAGGCCGCCCGGGTCATTAGTCGCGCATCGGGCCCGGCGCCAGTACTTCGCGCGAACCGTTGGTGTTCATGGCCGTCACCACCCCGGCCATTTCCATGGCTTCGATCATGCGGGCGGCGCGGTTGTAGCCAATCTTCAGCTTGCGCTGTACGGCGGAAATCGAGGCCCGACGGCTTTCCAGGACGAACTGCACCGCTTCGTCATAGAGCGCATCGGTTTCAGCATCGTCGTCACCGCCGCCACTGCTGCCTTCGAAACCGCTGCCGGCTTCCTCGACACCGTTGAGGATGTCGTCGTTGTATTCAGGGGCGCCGCGCAACTTCCAGGCTTCCACCACGCGGTGCACTTCGTCGTCGGACACGAACGCGCCGTGCACACGGATCGGCAGGCTGGTGCCGGGCGGCATGTAGAGCATGTCACCGTGACCCAGCAATTGCTCGGCGCCACCCTGGTCGATGATGGTCCGCGAGTCGATCTTGCTCGACACCTGGAACGCCATGCGGGTCGGGATGTTGGCCTTGATCAGGCCGGTGATCACGTCCACCGACGGCCGCTGCGTGGCGAGGATCAGGTGTATACCGGCCGCACGGGCCTTCTGGGCGATACGGGCGATCAGCTCTTCGACCTGCTTGCCGACGATCATCATCCTGTCGGCGAATTCGTCCACCACCACCACGATGGTCGGCAGCTTGTGCAGCAGCGGCGCTTCGTCGTGGATGCTCTCGCGGTTATACAGCGGGTCAGTCAATGGCGTACCGGCGTCTTCGGCCTCCTTGACCTTGGCGTTGAAGCCCGAAAGGTTGCGCACGCCCATCTTCGCCATCAGCTTGTAGCGGCGCTCCATCTCGGCGACGCTCCAGCGCAAGGCGTTGGCGGCGTCCTTCATGTCGGTGACCACCGGGCACAGCAGGTGCGGAATGCCTTCGTAGATCGACAATTCGAGCATTTTCGGGTCGATCATAATCAGCTTGGCGTCTTCCGGGCCGGACTTGAACAGGATCGACAGGATCATCGCGTTCACCCCCACCGACTTACCGGAACCGGTGGTACCGGCCACCAGCAGGTGGGGCATCTTCGCCAGGTCGGTGATGACCGGCTTGCCGCCGATGTCGTGGCCCAGGGCCAGGGTGACCGGCGACTTGTGGTTGTCATACTCAGGCGTCGACAGCACTTCGGAGAAGCGCACGATCTGCCGGTCTTCGTTGGGAATCTCGATGCCCACGGTGGTCTTGCCGGGAATCACTTCCACCACCCGCACGCTGGTCACGGCCAGGGAACGCGCCAGGTCCTTCGCCAGGTTGGCGATGCGGCTGACCTTCACGCCAGCGGCCGGCTGGATTTCGTAACGGGTAATCACCGGGCCCGGGTGGATCGAGTCCACCGAGACCTCCACGCCGAACTCCTTGAGCTTGATCTCCAGCAAGTGGCCGACGGCCGCCAGGGATTCGGGGGAATAATTGAGCTGCTTCTTCTCGGCCGGGTCGAGGATCGAGATCGGCGGCAAGGTGCCTTCCACCGCGCTGTCGACGAACAGCGGCGCCTGTTTCTCTTTCTGCACGCGCTTGCTCTGCTCCGGCGGCTTGGGCGGGGCCATGGTAATGACCGGCGGCACCTGTTTTTCGCGCTCGGACATGTGCTTGCTCAACGCCTGCTCACGCTCGATCAGGCGTTCCTTGACCTTGGCCTGCTCGCGTTTGTCCGGTGTGGTCGGGGCCACCACGTCGTGGACGCGGTCGTCGACTTCACGCAGTTGCGCCACCAGTTGCTTGCGCTCGGTGCGCGCCGCCCACCAGCGGTTGACGGCACCCTGGATCAGTTCGATCAGGTCGAGGGTGATCTTGCCGGTGACGTCCATGACCTTGAACCAGGACAGGTCGGTGAACACCGTCAGGCCGAACAGGAACAGGGCAATGAACAACAACGTGCTGCCCTGGATGTTCAGGGCGTTCCTGGCCAGGTCGCCGAGGCTTTCCCCCAGGGCACCGCCCGCCCCGGCCGGCAAGCCGGTGGGCGCATGGAAATGGATATGGGCCAGCGCGGCTCCCGACAGCACCAGGAACACCAGGCCGATCAGGCGCCAGGAGAACAGCCAGCCGCTCCACTGCCACGGCTCATGGCGCTGACGGAAGATCTGGTAGGCCTTGATCGCCAGCAGCAGCGGGAAAATGTAGGCGAAATAGCCCAGCACCATGAACAGGATGTCGGCGCTGTAGGAGCCGGCCGGACCGCCGAAATTCTGCACATCGTCGATCTTGCTGTTATGGCTCCAGCCCGGATCGTCCTTGCCGTAGGTCAGCAAGGCCATCATCAGGAACAGGCACAGGGCGCCGATGGCGATCAACGCACCTTCCTTGAGCCGGTAGTGCAATTGCTGGCGCCAGAGCGGAACGACTGGTTTGGGTGCTGCGGTGGATTTCTTCAAAACGCTTCTTTTCCTGCGCCAACGGCGCGTCCATCTGTTGAATGACTATAAAAAACTGCCCATGACGAGCAGGTAAAAAAGTGAATGTGCACAACCGGTACTACTTTTACCACTGTGAGGTGCATCCAGAAAACTGCCGGTGCGGCGGAAAATTTTGATCTTTGGGTCATCCTGCGTTCAAAACCCATGCATTGTACGGGTTTGTCGACGCCAAGGCATTGGCCGCGCGCTGGGTAGCAGCATAGCCGGACTCAAGGTGCACACGCGTCAATTGGACCATGCATTCTCTTTTGTGACAAAGGCTTATGAGGTGTTTTTTATGAGCGAAGTGAAGCATTCCCGCCTGATCATTCTCGGTTCCGGCCCTGCGGGGTACAGCGCTGCTGTCTATGCCGCCCGCGCCAACCTCAAACCCGTTGTCATAACCGGCATACAGGCCGGTGGCCAGCTCACCACCACCGTGGAAGTCGACAACTGGCCCGGCGATGTCGAAGGCCTGACCGGCCCGGTGCTGATGGAGCGCATGCAACGGCACGCCGAGCGTTTCGACACGCAGATCGTCTACGACCATGTCCACACCGCCAAGTTGCAGCAGCGCCCGTTCGAATTGATCGGCGACAGCGGCACCTATACCTGTGATGCGCTGATCATTGCCACCGGCGCCTCGGCCCAGTACCTGGGACTGCCCTCGGAAGAAAGCTTCGCCGGCAAAGGGGTTTCCGCCTGTGCGACCTGCGATGGCTTTTTCTATCGCAACCAGGTGGTGGCGGTGGTTGGTGGCGGCAATACCGCGGTCGAGGAAGCCCTGTACCTGTCGAACATCGCCCGAGAAGTGCACCTGGTCCACCGCCGCGACAAGCTGCGCGCCGAGAAAATCCTCCAGGACAAACTCTTCGAAAAGGCCAGCAGCGGCAATATCAAACTGCACTGGAACCAGAATCTGGATGAAGTCCTGGGTGACGCCAGCGGCGTGACCGGCGCGCGCCTGCGACACAGCGAGAGCGGCGAAACCAGCACCCTGTCCCTGGCCGGGGTGTTCATTGCCATCGGCCACAAACCCAACACCGATCTGTTCCAGGGCCAGTTGGCGATGCGCGACGGCTACCTGCTCGTGCGCGGCGGCAGCGAAGGCAACGCCACCGCGCCCGATATCGAAGGCGTATTCGCCGCTGGCGACGTGGCCGCCCATGTCTATCGCCAGGCGATTACCTCCGCCGGCGCCGGTTGCATGGCCGCGCTCGACGCGGAGAAGTATCTCGATGACATCCCGACCGTTTGACGGTTAACCTTCCCGGCGGGTGCTCGTGACGGGCGAGCCCCGTCACCCCGCCCTCCCCTTCTACAAGCCGGACACCCATGCTGACTTGGTTACAACGCAACAGTTTCGAATTTCCGCCACTGGCAAAAGCCATGCGCGATCCCAACGGGTTATTGGCCGCCGGTGGCGACCTGTCGGCCGACCGGCTGATCCAGGCCTATCGCCACGGCTGCTTCCCCTGGTTTTCCGAGGGACAACCGATCCTGTGGTGGTCGCCAGACCCACGCACGGTGTTATTTCCCGACGAACTGCACATCTCCCGCAGCCTGGGCAAGCTGTTGCGCAAGCAGCGCTATGACGTGACGTTCGACCAGGATTTTGCCGCGGTTATCCAGGCCTGCGCCGCGCCACGGGACTACGCCGAC
This sequence comes from Pseudomonas sp. CG7, assembly GCF_023701885.1. Classification (NCBI taxonomy): domain Bacteria; kingdom Pseudomonadati; phylum Pseudomonadota; class Gammaproteobacteria; order Pseudomonadales; family Pseudomonadaceae; genus Pseudomonas; species Pseudomonas sp. CG7. The sequence goes on from NZ_JABAEE010000020.1 coordinate 30,708, forward strand.
GGCACCTGGATCACCGAGGCCATGCAAACCGCTTATCTGGAACTGCATCGGCGCGGTTTCGCCCATTCGGTGGAAGTCTGGGACCAAGGGGCGTTGGTGGGCGGCCTGTATGGCTTGGCCATGGGCCAGCTATTTTTTGGCGAATCCATGTTCAGCCGAGCCGACAATGCGTCGAAATTCGGCTTCGCCATGTTGGTCCAACACCTCAAGGCCGCCGGTTTCGTGCTGATCGACTGTCAGATGCCCACCGAGCACCTGCACAGCCTCGGCGCCCGCTCGATCCCGCGCACGCGGTTCGCCGAGTATCTGGAGGCGCACCTGGACCAACCCAACCGTGCGACCTGGGTTTGCTGAGCGACATCCGCGCTCCTGGCTTACAATTAGATTTAAAGCTCATCCGAGGGTTGATTCATGACCGAGTTGGCGCGTTTGAAGTTCTATGCCACTCAGCCCCCCTCTTGCAGTTACCTGCCGGAGGAGCAGGCCACGACGCTGTTCCTCGATCCTAGCCAGCCCATGGATGTGCATGTCTACGCAGACCTGTCGGAAATGGGCTTTCGTCGTAGCGGCGCCCACCTTTACCGGCCCCACTGCCAACATTGCAACGCCTGCGTCCCGGCGCGCATTCCGGTGGCGCAGTTTTTGCCCAATCGCCAGCAGAAGCGCATTTTCAAGCGCAACGCCGACCTTCAGGTCCGCCCGGCCAAGCCGCAGTTCACCGAAGAATACTTCGACCTGTACCAACGCTACATCGAACAACGCCATGCCGATGGCGACATGTACCCACCCAGCCGGGATCAGTTCTCGACCTTCCTGGTGCGTGACCTGCCGTTTTCCCGCTTTTATGAATTCCGCCTCGAGGGGCGACTGGTCGCCATCGCTGTCACCGACCTGCTACCCAACGGCCTTTCAGCGGTGTACACCTTCTATGAGCCCGAAGAGGAACGGCGCAGCCTGGGGCGCTTTGCCATTCTCTGGCAAATCAACGAAGCGCGGCGCCTGGGGCTGGAAGCGGTGTACCTGGGCTACTGGATCAAGAACTGCAAGAAAATGAACTACAAGACCCAATATCGGCCTATCGAATTGCTGGTTAACCAGCGGTGGGTTGTCCTGAGTTAGCCCCCTTCGGCTTAAAAGCTAGAACCCCTTGGCTTGAACCCCCTTTTTCGGGCACAATGCACGCCGCTTTTGCCTGGCGCAGTTGCACCGGGCCATTCACTGGATACCGAGGGCTTTACTGCATGTCGAAAGAAGACAGCTTCGAAATGGAAGGCACTGTCGTCGACACCCTGCCCAACACCATGTTTCGTGTGGAGTTGGAAAATGGGCACGTCGTAACCGCGCATATCTCCGGCAAGATGCGCAAGAACTACATTCGTATTCTTACCGGTGACAAAGTGCGCGTCGAGCTGACGCCCTATGACTTGAGCAAAGGGCGCATCACTTACCGCGCTCGCTAACAAGTCAATACAAGACGCCCGGCTGATGCCGGGCGTTTTTGTTTGCCTGGGATTTGCCCCAATCGTCAGAAACACACGCCCCCCCCTGTGGGAGCGAGCTTGCGCGCGAAGGCGGCGGCACAAGCACCGTTGATGCAAGCTGCCCCACCGCTATCGCGAGCAAGCTCGCTCCCACAGGGATTGATGAAACGCAATCTTGTTCCATGCCCACAGCAGCGCCTGGTGTAGGCATGGAACAGCAAAAAGGCGCCTTTCGGCGCCTTTTGCTTTATTGCAGCTAACGATCAGGCCATTTCAGCCGTGGTTTCGAAGTCGAAGGTCAGCTCGCCGTCCTTGATGTCGATGTGAACCACACCGCCATGCTCGGCCAGCTCGCCAAAGAGGATCTCCTCTGCCAGCGGACGCTTGATCTTGTCCTGGATCAAGCGAGCCATTGGCCGCGCGCCCATCGTCACGTCGTAACCACCTTCCGCCAGCCAGCTGCGGGCCGCGTCGGTGACCTCCAGCAACACACGCTTGTCTTCGAGCTGGGCCTGAAGTTCGGTAAGGAACTTGTCCACCACGCTCTTGATGACTTCATGGCTGAGGCGACCGAACTGGATAATGGTGTCCAGGCGGTTGCGGAACTCAGGCGTGAAGCTCTTCTTGATCACTTCCATCGCATCGGACGAGTGGTCCTGATGGGCGAAACCGATCGAAGCGCGAGCCGCGGTTTCGGCACCGGCGTTCGTGGTCATGATGACGATCACGTTACGGAAGTCCGCCTTGCGCCCGTTGTTATCGGTCAGCGTACCGTGGTCCATGACCTGCAGGAGCAGGTTGAAGACTTCCGGATGCGCCTTCTCGATTTCGTCGAGCAACAATACGCAGTGCGGTTGCTTGGTGATGGCTTCGGTCAACAGGCCGCCCTGGTCGAAACCGACATAACCCGGAGGCGCACCGATCAGACGCGATACGGTGTGGCGCTCCATGTACTCGGACATGTCGAAGCGCACCAACTCGATGCCCATCGCCTTGGCCAGCTGCCGTGCCGCCTCGGTCTTGCCGACACCGGTAGGACCGGCGAACAGGAACGAGCCGACCGGCTTGTCCGGCGACTTGAGACCGGCACGGGACAGCTTGATGGCGGTCGACAGCGAGTCGATGGCCGCATCTTGGCCGAACACCGTCAGCTTCAGGTCACGCTCCAGGTTACGCAGCAGTTCCTTGTCGGAACTGGTGACGTGCTTGGGCGGAATACGCGCGATTTTCGCGACGATGTCCTCGACCTGTGGCACTTCGATGCGCTTGACCCGTTTCTCCACGGGCTGCAGGCGCTGGTAGGCACCCGCCTCGTCGATGACGTCGATGGCCTTGTCCGGCATGTGCCGGTCATTGATGTAGCGCGAGGCCAGTTCAGCCGCCGCACGCAGGGCTTCATCGCTGTATTCGATGTTGTGGTGCAGCTCGAAACGCCCCTTCAGGCCGCGCAGGATGCCAATGGTATCTTCCACCGAAGGCTCCGACACATCGACTTTCTGGAAACGCCGGGCCAGGGCACGGTCTTTCTCGAAGATCCCGCGGAATTCCTGGAACGTGGTCGAGCCGATGCACCGGATATCCCCCGACGACAACAACGGCTTGAGCAGGTTGGAGGCATCCATGACCCCGCCTGACGCCGCCCCGGCACCAATAATGGTGTGGATTTCGTCGATGAACAGGATCGCCTGCGGACGTTATTTCAGTTCGCCGAGCAACGCCTTGAAGCGCTTCTCGAAATCGCCCCGGTATTTGGTACCGGCCAGCAAGGCACCCAGGTCGAGGGAATAGACCACGCTGTTGGCCAGCAGGTCCGGCACCTGGTTGTCGACGATGCGCTTGGCCAGGCCTTCGGCAATCGCGGTCTTGCCCACGCCAGCCTCGCCCACCAGCAACGGGTTGTTCTTGCGACGCCGGGCCAGGATCTGGGCCACGCGCTCGACTTCCGCCTCGCGCCCGACCAGCGGATCGATACGTCCCTGGCGCGCCAGTTCGTTCAGGTTGCTGGCATAGGCATCCAACGGGTTGCCTGAAGAAGAAGACTCACCGCCCTCGTCGTCCTGCATATCCTGTTCACCCTCGGAATGATCGCCATGCCCCGGCACCTTGGAGATGCCATGGGCGATGTAGTTGACGACATCGATACGCGCAACGCTCTGCTGCTTGAGCAGGAACACCGCCTGGCTTTCCTGCTCGCTGAAAATCGCAACCAGTACGTTGGCGCCGGTGACTTCACGCTTGCCCGAGCTCTGTACATGAAAGACAGCACGTTGCAGGACACGCTGGAAGCCCAGGGTTGGCTGGGTTTCGCGATCCTCGTCATGAACGGGGATCAATGGCGTGGTGGAGTCGATGAACTCCTGCAGATCATGCTTGAGTTTATCGAGGTTCGCGCCGCAGGCACGCAAAACGGTGGCGGCAGCCTCGTTATCCAATAGGGCCAGCAGCAGGTGTTCGACGGTCATGAATTCATGACGCTTCGAACGAGCCTCCTTGAAGGCAAGATTGAGGGTGACTTCGAGCTCGCGGTTTAACATAGCTTCACCTCATACCCAAGTGGTCGGCGTTAACCGTCCTTCTCGATTTCACAGAGTAGCGGATGCTGGCTTTCCCGGGCGTACTGGTTGACCTGCATGGCCTTAGTCTCGGCGATGTCGCGGGTAAACACTCCACATACTGCCCGTCCCTCTGTATGGACGGCCAGCATGACCTTGGTCGCCAGCTCCCGATTCAGGTTAAAAAACACCTCGAGCACTTCGACGACGAAATCCATCGGTGTGTAGTCATCGTTGAACAAAACCACCTTGTACATCGGTGGCGCCTGTAATGCGGGCTTTGCTTCCTGAACAGCAATGCCTGCGGAATCGTCGTCGTGTAGATCCGGGCGATCCTGATTGAATGTTAGTCGAATCTGGCTGACTGCATGCATGGAAAGAAAGGTTCGTTTAGTTGGCGAATACAGTGATGGGGGCGCTTGTGGGCGATTTCAACCACGACCACCGGAGCCACCTTGACTATCGGGAAATCGGTGTTACAACCAATAGAGCCCATCGTGGGTTAAAAAGGTCCGTGGAATCTATCCTGTTAACAAGATTAGCCTGCGGATGGACTGGATGATACTCCAGTGATGGAGTGCGTTGCAGAGGGAAATGGGTTATGTCGGGCGTGAAGGGTAAGGTGAAATGGTTCAATAATGCCAAGGGCTACGGTTTCATTCTTGAGGAAGGCAGGGATGAAGACCTGTTCGCCCATTATTCGGCGATCCAGATGGACGGTTACAAGACCCTGAAGGCCGGGCAATCCGTGACGTTCGAGATCATCCAGGGCCCCAAGGGCCTGCATGCGGTCAAAATTCAAGCTGCCGCTGTCGAAGGCGCACCCGCCCCTGTCGAAGTGAGTCGCAGGGTCACCGAACCCCATTGACCGGCAGTCGCCACACCACCTAAATAAAAATGCCCGGCTCGATCACTCGAGCCGGGCATTCGCGCTGAGGGCCGATTCGCTTACATGTGCGATATCAGGGCCTCGCCGAAGCCCGAGGACGACACCAGCTTGGCACCCTCCATCAAGCGTTCGAAGTCATAGGTCACGGTCTTGGCCGAAATCGCGCCATTGGTGCCCTTGATGATCAGGTCGGCCGCTTCGGTCCAACCCATGTGACGCAGCATCATTTCCGCCGACAGGATCAGCGAACCCGGATTGACCTGGTCCTTGCCAGCGTACTTGGGCGCGGTACCGTGGGTGGCCTCGAACATCGCCACGGTGTCGGACAGGTTGGCGCCCGGCGCGATACCGATACCGCCCACTTCCGCCGCCAGGGCGTCGGACAGGTAGTCACCGTTCAGGTTCAGGGTGGCGATCACGTCATATTCAGCCGGACGCAACAGGATCTGCTGCAACATCGCATCGGCGATGGCGTCCTTGACGATGACGTTCTTGCCAGTGCGCGGGTTCTTGAACTGCATCCACGGCCCACCGTCGAGCAGGGTCGCGCCGAATTCCTCGGCCGCCACTTCGTAGGCCCACTCCTTGAAGGCACCTTCGGTGAACTTCATGATGTTGCCTTTGTGCACGATGGTCAGCGAATCGCGATCGTTATCGACCACATATTGCAGGGCCTTGCGAGCCAGGCGCTTGGTGCCCTGCTTGGAAACCGGCTTGACGCCGATGCCGCAATCCTCATCGAAGCGGATCTTGGTCACGCCCATTTCTTCTTTCAGGAACTTGATGACCTTGGTGGCCTCGGCCGAACCGGCCTTCCACTCGATGCCCGCGTAGATGTCCTCGGAGTTCTCCCGGAAGATCGTCATGTCCACGTCGCCAGGCTTCTTGACCGGGCTTGGCACACCTTCGAACCAGCGCACCGGGCGCAGGCACACATACAGGTCGAGCTGCTGGCGCAGCGCTACGTTCAACGAACGGATACCGCCACCGACCGGCGTGGTCAGCGGGCCCTTGATGGACACCACGTAGTCCTTGACCGCATCCAGGGTTTCCTGGGGCAGCCAGGTGTCCTGGTCGTAGACCTGGGTCGCTTTCTCACCGGCATAGACTTCCATCCAGGAAATCTTGCGCTTGCCGCCATAGGCCTTCTGAACCGCAGCGTCCACAACCTTGATCATGACCGGACTGATATCGACACCAATGCCGTCGCCTTCGATGAAGGGGATGATCGGGTTGTCGGGAACATTAAGAGAATGGTCTGCATTGACGGTGATTTTGTCACCGACGGCTGGAACCTGAATCTTTTGATACCCCATGCTGAACTCCATTGCTTGGATTGAACATCTGGCTGCGTTCGAGCGTACCCCAGTTGAATCGGCACGCAAACCCTACGTTAGGCCCATCCATGGCAAAGCCTTGCACTTCGCCGTGTACAAGCCTGAAAACCAAGGGAAAAGCGCCAAACATGAGCATAGTCCGCCCCAGGAGTACTGCGACGTTTAGACCAATGGACGTGTACGGAAGTCTATGAACCATCGGCAGATCGCCAGCTACCTATGTATAATGCCGCCGCTGACCACAGGGTCACGACGGCTGACGGCTCTATTACGAGACTTTCCGCCATTTTGAAAGCCGGACCGTTACCGCGGCCCGACCGCTTGACGCTCGACTGATGCACCCAACATCACCGCGAAGAAACCTCGACATTCGGCTCACGGATGACTTTGAACGAACGCGCTTACCCGGCGCCCCTCGAGTTTCTGCGCATGCTTTAGCAAAGAAGAGAGTTAATCCGAATATGCCCACCCGCTCGAAGATCATCTATACCTTCACCGACGAAGCGCCTGCCCTCGCCACCTATTCGCTGTTGCCGATCGTCGAAGCCTTTACCGCTTCGGCCGATATCGCCGTGGAAACCCGCGATATCTCCCTCGCAGGGCGCATCCTGGCCAGCTTCCCCGAGCAACTGGGTGACAAAGCCGTAGCCGACCACCTCGCCGAACTGGGCGACCTGGCCGTTACGCCTGAACCCAACATCATCAAGCTGCCGAACATCAGCGCCTCGGTGCCGCAACTGCAGGCCGCGATCAAGGAATTGCAGGCCCAGGGCTACGCACTGCCGGACTACCCGGAAACCGTGACCACTGATGCCGAGAAAGACGCGCGCGCCCGTTACGACAAGGTCAAGGGCAGCGCCGTGAACCCGGTCCTGCGCGAAGGCAACTCCGACCGTCGCGCGCCGCTGTCGGTCAAGAACTATGCCCGCAAGCACCCGCACAAGATGGGCGCCTGGGCCGCGGACTCCAAGTCCCACGTAGCCCACATGAGCACCGGCGATTTCTACGGCAGCGAAAAAGCCGCCCTGATCGACGCCGCCGGCAGCGTGAAAATCGAGCTGATCGCCCAGGACGGCACTGCCACTGTCCTGAAGGAAAAGACCACCGTACAAGCCGGTGAGATCCTCGATTGCGCCGTGATGAGCAAAAACGCCCTGCGCGAGTTCATCGCCGCCGAAATCGAAGACGCCAAGCAAAAAGGCGTGCTGCTGTCGGTCCACCTCAAGGCCACCATGATGAAGGTCTCCGACCCGATCATGTTCGGCCAGATCGTGGCCGAGTTCTATAAAGACGCCCTGGCCAAGCACGCGCAAGTGCTGGAGCAGATCGGCTTCAACCTGAACAACGGCATCGGCGACCAGTACGCCCGCATCAAGGCCCTGCCGGCCGAACAGCAGGCGCAGATCGAAGCCGACATCCAGGCGGTCTACGCGGCGCGCCCATCCCTGGCGATGGTCAACTCCGACAAAGGCATCACCAACCTGCACGTGCCGAGCGACGTCATCGTCGACGCCTCGATGCCGGCCATGATCCGTGACTCCGGCAAGATGTGGGGCACCGACGGCCAGCTGCACGACACCAAGGCCGTGATCCCGGATCGCTGCTACGCCACCATCTACCAGGCGGTGATCGAAGACTGCAAGCAACACGGCGCCTTCGACCCAACCACCATGGGCAGCGTGCCGAACGTCGGCCTGATGGCCAAGAAAGCCGAAGAGTACGGCTCCCACGACAAGACCTTCCAGATCAAGGTCGCCGGCGTGGTGCGTGTTTCGGACAACAACGGTCAGACCCTGCTGGAGCAGAACGTCGAGGCTGGCGATATCTTCCGCATGTGCCAGACCAAGGACGCGCCGATCCAGGATTGGGTCAAGCTGGCCGTCAACCGTGCCCGCGCCAGCAGCACCCCGGCGATCTTCTGGCTGGACCCGATGCGCGCCCACGATGGCGTGGTCATCGAGAAGGTCCAGGCCTACCTGAAGGACCACGACACCAGCGGCCTGGACATCCGCATCATGTCGCCTGTCGACGCGATGAAGTTCACCCTGGGCCGCACCCGCGAAGGCAAGGACACCATTTCGGTGACCGGCAACGTGCTGCGCGACTACCTGACCGACCTGTTCCCGATCATGGAACTGGGCACCAGCGCCAAGATGCTGTCCATCGTGCCGCTGATGAACGGCGGTGGCCTGTTCGAAACCGGCGCCGGCGGTTCGGCACCCAAGCACGTTCAGCAGTTGCTGGAAGAGAACTTCCTGCGCTGGGATTCCCTGGGCGAGTTCCTGGCCCTGGCCGCGTCCCTCGAACACCTGGGCGTGACCTACAACAACCCGAAAGCCCTGGTGCTGGCCAAGACCCTCGACCAGGCTACCGGCGAGTTCCTGGACCGCAACAAGTCGCCTTCGCGCAAGGTCGGCGGCATCGACAACCGCGGCAGCCACTTCTACCTGACCCTGTTCTGGGCCCAGGCACTGGCCGCCCAGGATGACGACGCAGCCCTCAAGGCCCAGTTCGCTTCCCTGGCCAAGACATTGACCGACAATGAAGAAAAGATCGTTGCCGAACTCAATGCCGTGCAAGGCAAGCCCGTGGACATCGGCGGTTACTACTCCGCCAACCCGGAACTGACCAGCAAGGCCATGCGCCCGAGCAACACCTTCAACGCGGCGATTGCTGCGCTGGTGTAAGGCCGGAAGGTTGCAGGGAATATTCGCAGCCCCGCTTTTGTCGGACTGTGCAAACCACCCCTTCGACCGATTGAAAAATGCCCGTATCGCAAGATGCGGGCATTTTTCTTGTGCCCTGAACTCTAAGTTGAAACGGTCTTCGGCGCAGGAGGATTATTTGACAGCGTCAGGAGATGACCTAAGCTCAATAACATCGTTCTAAGTACGCCCTCTTCCCTGAAGGCGCATGAAATAGACCATGAAGTTGAAGGCCCCAGCGTGATCCAAACACGCCCCTTTCAGCATCTTGGGATGCGGGATGTCTCGGCAGGAGAACGAGAGAGAGTCAGATCGGGCAGGATTTGCCCGCAGCGGTATCGACCTCAAGTGGAGCGAAACTCGGTTGCTACATCTCCTTATCTCAGGCGATAGCAATCTTTTTTGTACAGGTTTGAGTTTTTCATTGAGCAGCAAGTGTTGAAAACTCAATTCTAACTCCTACGTTTGAGGAAACACGCCATGAACAAGAATGTTCAAATCATCGCCCCCGCTCAAATGCCCTTCTCCGTGGGCAATTGGGACTTCCAAGTGCTGACAGTATCCCCCACCGTGTACGGCAGGTCGGGCTTAAACGAGCCTTATGAATATAACGAACTAAGCTATTTAGGAGCTTCGGCTGGAGGAATTATTTCCATAAATACTCGCATCAACGAACACGGACAGAGATATGGCTACGCCACCTCCTCTCAAGAAATACGATTCGAAAGCCCGTCCACTACATACAGCTTTAACGCAAACAAGTTCGGAAACCAGATCACCTACGCAACCAGTTCACCTGGCGCTGCTGTCGAAGCTCGTTATTGGATCTTCGATGACTTTCTGTCTGGCATTAGCCTTGGAATGGAAGCACGAGGCAAATCCGACGTTCACCAGATAGATGCAGCTGGCGCCTGGTGCAACGTCCAGATCAACGACAAGCTCATTCAATACTCCTCAGCCGAAACTGTATCTCCCGCCCCTAAAAATAAGGCATCGCAGGTTATTATTCGGGACACGGAGAAGTTTTCTTTTTTATCCAACGTCAATATCTATTTCTCGGATTGCGACGTTTACAGAGAACTTCCCTCCGGACAAATAATCAAGGTCGATCGACACGGCTCGGGCAACCCAACGCTGGCCTCCGAGTACTACCTCACACCGGACAAAGGATATCCCACCGGATTAACGACCATGACCATCAAAGATGGGTTTTCGGATGCAACCGCTGTCGTAGAATTCGACCACGACGCATCAAAAAAAGAGGTAACCATTACAATAAAATCCTTTACAAGCAGACTTTGCGACATCCGAGACGCCTCGTACATTATCCACGCCCCCAATGCGATATGTATTGCTCTCTAAGAAGTTTCAGACTTGGATAGCCATGAAGGCTTGAGCAAATTTTCATACTGAATTGGCGGCACTAACAAGAGGGACGCATGTCGCAAATCGGTGAGTAATTTGGTGCGACGCGATTGCTGCGCTGGTGTAAGGTTGTAAGGAAGCACCACGAACCCCGGCCTTGTGCCGGGGTTTGTGTTTCTGGCACACCCTATTTCCCCTGACAATAGATTCCCCTGTGGGAGCGAGCTTGCTCGCGATTGCGATGTAGTATTCAACATTGATATTGACTGACCCACCGCTATCGCGAGCAAACTCGCTCCCACAGTTGGATTGAAGTAGAGCCGCCGGAGACAGGCCGGCTGTCAGTTACTACGAAAACGGATATGTACTCGATCAACACCCCCACGGCAGCCCACATCCCAACCTGAGAAATAAAGGAGCCTTATGAACTGGCACCCCCACATCACCGTCGCCACCATCGTCGAAGACCACGGCCGCTTCCTGATGGTGGAAGAGTCCAAGGGCGGACGCGCAGTACTCAACCAGCCCGCCGGCCACCTGGACCCCAACGAAACCCTGATCGAAGCCGCCGTGCGCGAAACCCTCGAAGAAACCGGCTGGGACGTCGAGCCCACCAGCGTCACCGGCATCTACCTCTACACCGCCCCGAGCAACGGCGTGACCTACCAACGGGTCTGCTTCGCCGCCAAGGCCCTGAAACACCATCCCGAATACCAACTGGACGACGGCATCCTCGGCGCCAGATGGCTCACCCGCGACGAACTGCTCGAACAGCGCGAACACTGGCGCAGCGAGCTGATCATCCGTTGCATCGACGATTATCTGGCCGGCCATCGCCATAGCCTGGAGCTTATCCGCCCTTCTCTTTAGCCTTGCGCGCCCGGGCCTGATAGAATCGCGTCCTTTTTCAAGACACTCATTGAATTACTATGCGTGATCCAGCCTCTTCGAACACTCCCAAACAACGCGTCATAGTCGGCATGTCCGGCGGCGTGGACTCTTCCGTTTCCGCCCTTCTGCTGATCGAGCAGGGTTACGAGGTGGAAGGCCTGTTCATGAAGAACTGGGAAGAAGACGACGGAACCGAATACTGCACCGCCATGGACGACCTGGCGGACGCCCAGGCCGTGTGCGACAAGATTGGCATCAAGCTGCACACCGCCAACTTCGCCGCCGAGTACTGGGACAACGTGTTCGAGCATTTCCTGGCCGAATACAAGGCCGGCCGCACGCCGAACCCGGACATCCTCTGCAACCGCGAAATCAAGTTCAAGGCGTTCCTCGACTACGCCATGATGCTCGGCGCGGATCTGATCGCCACCGGCCACTACGTACGTCGCCGCGACATCGACGGCCGCACCGAACTGCTCAAGGGCCTGGACCCGAACAAGGACCAGAGCTACTTCCTGCATGCCGTCGGCGGCGAGCAGATCGCCAAGACCCTGTTCCCGGTGGGCGAACTGGAAAAGCCCGAAGTACGGGCAATTGCGGAGAAACATGACCTGGCCACAGCCAAGAAGAAAGATTCCACTGGGATCTGCTTCATTGGCGAGCGTCGTTTCAGCGATTTCCTCAAGCAATACCTGCCGGCCCAGCCGGGCGAGATCAAGACCACCGAAGGCGAGGTCATCGGCCGTCACCATGGCCTGATGTACCACACCATCGGCCAGCGCCAAGGCCTGGGCATCGGCGGGCTGAAAGACGCCGGCGAAGAGCCGTGGTACGTGCTGGTCAAGGACCTGGAACACAACGAGCTGATCGTCGGCCAGGGCAACGACCATCCCTGGCTGTTTTCCCGCGCCCTGCTCGCCTCCGACATCTATTGGGTCAACCCGATCGACCTCAGCGAGCCCCGCCGCCTGACGGCCAAGGTTCGCTATCGCCAGGGCGACCAGCCCTGCACCCTGGAAAAAACCGCCACGGGCTACCGCGCCACCTTCGATGACCCGCAGCGGGCGGTCACCCCCGGCCAGTCCGTGGTGTTCTACGACGGCGACGTCTGCCTGGGCGGCGGCGTGATCGAAGTCGCGCAACCCTGGAGCAGCCAGGCATGACCCCTATCCAGGAACAACTGACGGCATTGGGCGGTGTGTTTCTCGCCGCCGTGCTGGTGGACCGGATCGCCAAGACCGGCCAGGCCTCCGAAGCAGGCGTGGCCTGCATGTTGGGCAGCCTGCTGGTTCGCGACCCCAAGGACACCCTGGAGGTCTACGGCGGCGACGACTTGAATCTGCGTGAAGGTTACCGTGCGCTGATTGGCGCCCTGGAGCGCGACCCCAGCGCCCTGCAACGCGAACCGCTGCGCTATGCCCTGTCGATGCTGGGCCTCGAGCGCCAGTTGGCCAAGCGCGACGACCTGCTGGAGACCATCGGCAAACGCTTGCCGCAGATCCAGTCCCAGGTCGAACACTTCGGCCCGGCTCACGAAAACGTCGTCGCGGCCTGCGGCTCGCTGTACCAGGACACCTTGAGCACTTTGCGCCAGCGCATCCAGGTGCATGGCGACATGCGTAACCTGCAACAGCCGAGCAACGCCTCGAAGATCCGCGCCCTGCTCCTGGCCGGGATCCGCTCGGCACGGCTGTGGCGGCAGTTGGGTGGCCATCGCTGGCAACTGGTGATCAGCCGACGCAAATTGCTGAAAGAGCTTTACCCGTTGATGCGCAACGAATAAGCCTTTGTGGCGAGGGAGCTTGCTCCCGCTGGGCTGCAACGCAGCCCCCTGAGCCCGGCGGATCCAGCGCGCGGCTCGGATTCAGGGCCGCTTCGCGCCCCAGCGGGAGCAAGCTCCCTCGCCACAGGTAATGAACAGCTTTATCTTGTTACGCGTAACACGCCGGTCAGTTGGCGACGGACCGGCGCTGGTTTTCATGTATGATACGCGCCCCATTTCGTTGCCCGACTGTCCGAGAACACCCCATGCAGCTTTCTTCGCTCACTGCGGTTTCCCCTGTTGACGGCCGCTACGCCGGCAAAACCCAGGCCCTGCGCCCGATTTTCAGCGAGTACGGCCTGATCCGTGCCCGCGTCCTGGTTGAAGTGCGCTGGCTCCAGCGCCTGGCCGCTCACCCTGCCATCCCTGAAGTCCCGGCGTTCTCCGCCGAAGCCAACGCGGTGCTCAACACCCTGGCGGAAAACTTTGTGCTGGAGCACGCCGAGCGCGTCAAAGAGATCGAGCGCACCACCAACCACGACGTCAAGGCCATCGAATACCTGCTCAAGGAGCAGGCGGCCAAGCTGCCGGAACTGGCCAATGTCAGCGAGTTCATCCACTTCGCCTGCACCAGCGAGGACATCAACAACCTGTCCCACGCCCTGATGCTGCGCGAAGGCCGTGATGAGGTGATGCTGCCGCTGATGCGCCAGACCGCCCAGGCCATCCGCGAGCTGGCGATCCGCTTCGCCGCCGTGCCAATGCTGTCGCGCACCCACGGTCAACCGGCTTCGCCAACCACCCTGGGCAAGGAACTGGCGAACGTCGTCTACCGCCTGGAGCGCCAGATCGCCCAAGTGGCTGCCGTGCCGCTGCTGGGCAAGATCAACGGCGCCGTGGGCAACTACAACGCCCACCTGTCGGCCTACCCGGACATCGACTGGGAAGCCACCGCCCGCGCCTTCATCGAAGACGAACTGGGCCTGAGCTTCAACCCGTACACCACCCAGATCGAACCGCACGACTACATCGCCGAGCTGTTCGATGCGATCGCACGCTTCAACACCATCCTGATCGACTTCGACCGTGACATCTGGGGCTACATCTCCCTGGGTTACTTCAAGCAGCGCACCATCGCTGGCGAAATCGGATCCTCGACCATGCCGCACAAGGTCAACCCGATCGACTTCGAAAACTCCGAAGGCAACCTGGGCATCGCCAACGCACTGTTCCAGCATTTGGCGAGCAAACTACCGATCTCCCGCTGGCAGCGCGATCTGACCGACTCCACCGTGCTGCGCAACCTGGGCGTGGGTTTTGCCCACAGCGTCATTGCCTATGAAGCCAGCCTCAAGGGCATCAGCAAGCTGGAACTGAACGAGCAGAAGATCGCCGCCGACCTGGACGCCTGCTGGGAAGTCCTGGCCGAGCCGATCCAGACCGTGATGCGTCGCTACAACATCGAAAACCCGTATGAAAAGCTGAAAGAACTGACCCGCGGCAAGGGCATCAGCCCTGAAGCGCTGCAGACTTTCATCGATGGCCTGGACATGCCTGCCGAAGCCAAGGCCGAGCTGAAGAAGCTCACGCCAGCCAGCTACATCGGCAACGCGGCGGCACAAGCCAAGCGCATCTGATCCATCGCTTTACCTTTGAGACGCCCGGCCGCGCCGGGCGTTTTTATTCGCGTCTGAAAAGTATATTTTTTCAATAGGTTACACATGAATCCTGATATTCCTCTGCAACTCCTGGGCGGCATCACGGCACGGGAGTTCCTGCGCGACTACTGGCAGAAAAAACCCCTGCTGATCCGTCAGGCGATTCCTGACTTCCAAAGCCCGATCGATGCCGACGAATTGGCCGGCCTGGCCCTGGAAGAAGAAGTCGAATCGCGCCTGGTGATCGAGCACGGCGAGCGCCCCTGGGAATTGCGTCGCGGCCCGTTCGCCGAAGACGAATTCAGCAAGCTGCCGGAGCGCGAGTGGACCCTGCTGGTGCAGGCGGTGGATCAGTTCGTACCGGAAGTCAGCGAACTGCTGGAAAACTTCCGCTTCCTGCCGAGCTGGCGCATCGACGACGTGATGATCAGCTTTGCCGCCCCGGGTGGCAGCGTGGGTCCGCATTTCGATAACTATGACGTGTTCCTGTTGCAGGGCCATGGCCAGCGCAACTGGAAAATCGGCCAGATGTGCGACTCCGAAAGCCCACTGCTGCAACACGCCGACCTGCGCATCCTCGCCGACTTCGAAGCCACTGACGAGTGGGTCCTGGAACCCGGTGACATGCTCTACCTGCCGCCGCGCCGGGCCCACTGCGGCGTGGCCGTGGACGACTGCATGACCTACTCGGTGGGTTTCCGTGCGCCGAGCGCCGCTGAAGTGCTGACCCACTTCACCGACTTCTTGAGCCAGTTCCTGCCGGACGAAGAGCGCTACACCGACGCCGACGCCCGCCCGGTGGCCGACCCGCACCAGATCCAGCACGACGCCCTCGACCGCCTCAAGGGTCTGCTGGCCGAGGATATGAGCGACGAGCGCCTGCTGCTGACCTGGTTCGGCCAGGTCATGACCGAGCCACGCTACCCGGAGCTGGTGGTGGGCCCGGAACTGGAAGAAGACGACCTGCTGGCCAGCCTGGAACAAGGCGCCGTGATCATCCGCAACCCGAGCGCGCGCCTGGCCTGGTCGGAAGTCGATGATGACCTGCTGCTGTTCGCCAGCGGCCAGAGCCGCTACCTGCCGGGCAAGCTGCGTGAATTGCTGAAAATGATCTGCGCCGCCGACGCCCTGCACATCGAAAACCTCGGCCCATGGTTGGCCGACGAAGACGGTCGCGGCCTGGTCTGCGAGCTGGTCAAGCAAGGCAGCCTGGGATTCGCCGATGAATAAGATTCACGTTCGTGTCGCAGACTGGCAAAAGGATAACGCCGAGATCCGGCGCATTCGTGAGACCGTGTTCATTGCCGAACAATCCGTACCACCCGAACTGGAATGGGATTCGGATGATCAGGATGCCGTACATTTCCTGGCCTTCGAAGGCGACTTCCCCATCGGCACCGCGCGCCTGCTGACCGATGGCCATATCGGCCGGGTCTCGGTCCTCAAGGACTGGCGCGGCCTGAAGGTGGGCGATGCGCTGATGCACGCCGTGATCGCCGAAGCCGAGAAGCGTGGGCTCCAGCAACAGATGCTCAGCGCCCAGGTGCACGCCACGCCGTTCTATCAGCGGTTGGGGTTTGCGGTGGTCAGCGAGGAGTTCCTGGAGGCCGGGATTCCTCATGTGGACATGGTGCGGCGCTCGGCCTGAACACTGCTAGAAGCAGCAACACAATACCCTGTGGCGAGGGAGCTTGCTCCCGCTGGGCTGCGCAGCCCGGCCCCAAACCCGGGGCCGCGGCGGCGCCCGGCGGGAGGCGGGCGCGGCGGGG